>JANNQQ010000364.1:0-10106 GCA_031400835.1 Actinomycetes bacterium
GAGATGATGACGGGTGTGGGTAAGACGTTTGTCGCGAGTCTCCCGCTCTACCACAATGCACTCGGCGGGAAAAACGTGCATCTCGTCACGGTGAACGACTACCTCGCGAAGCGAGACGCCGAGTGGAACCGGCCGGTCTTCGAACGACTCGACGTTGCGGTCGGGTACATCGAGAACCTCATGTCGTTCGATCGGCGCCGCGCCGCATATGCGTGCGAGATCACGTATGGCACGAACTCCGAGTTCGGCTTCGACTACCTCCGCGACAACATGTCGGTCGCGCTCGAAGCGTGCGTCCAGCGAGGGCACACCTTTGCGATCGTCGATGAGGTCGACTCGATCCTCGTCGACGAGGCCCGGACACCGCTCATTATCTCGGGCGAACCCGAGACCGCAGCCACCACGTACTACGACTTCGCCAGGGTCGTCAAGGATCTCGACGGCGCCGAGCTCACGCGGAAGACGATGAAGGGTGAGGACGAAACAGAGCTCTCGGGCGCCGACTACCTCTACGACGAGAAGTTCAAGACCGTCTCACCTGCCCAGACCGCGATCGACAAGGTCGAGCGCGCACTTCGAATCGAGAACCTCTATGACCCTCGGAACGGGCAGCTCGTCAACCACCTCGTCCAGGCGCTCAAGGCGCAGTCGCTCTACAAGCGCGATGTCGACTACGTCTTGCAGGACGGCGAGGTGAAGATCGTCGATGAGTACACCGGTCGCATCATGGAAGGGCGTCGCTGGAGCGAGGGTCTCCATCAGGCGATCGAAGCCAAGGAGGGCGTCTCGATCCGCGAGGAGAACGTCACGCTTGCGACGATCACGCTCCAAAACTACTTCCGCCTCTACGAGAAGCTCGGCGGCATGACCGGCACGGCCAAGACGGAGGAGAAGGAGTTCGTCGAGATCTACAACCTCCATGTCGTCGAGATTCCAACCAACGTCGCAGTCGCCCGTGCCGATGAGAATGACTTCATCTTCAAGTCGAAGGAGGCCAAGTGGGCCGCCGTGGCTGCGGATCTGGTCGAGCGGCATGCGAAAGGTCAACCAGTGCTGGTCGGCACGATCGCGGTCGAGACGTCCGAGTATTTGTCCGAGCTGCTCAAGCGCAGCGGGGTACCGCATAACGTGTTGAACGCCAAGGAGCACGAGCGGGAGAGCGAGATCATCAAGGATGCCGGCCAGCCGGGAGTGGTCACGATCGCTACGAACATGGCCGGGCGAGGCGTCGACATCAAGCTCGGTGAGGGCGTCCGCGAGCTAGGTGGTCTGTATGTCCTCGGCACTGAGCGCCACGAGTCGCGGCGCATCGACAACCAGCTTCGCGGTCGCTCCGGTCGCCAGGGTGACCCGGGCGAGACACGGTTCTACCTTTCGGCGCAGGACGACCTTGTGCGCCTCTTCGCCGGCGACCGAATCCACGGAATCATGGAGCGCTTCAAGATTCCGGACGACCAACCCATGGAGGCATCGATCCTCTCCCGGCAGATCGAGGGCGCTCAGAAGAAGGTCGAGGAGCAGAACTTCGTCTCGCGCAAGAACGTGCTCAAGTATGACGACGTCATGAATACCCAGCGCATGGTCATCTACGGCCAGCGCCGTCGCGTGCTTCAGGGTGACGATCTGTCTGACGAGATTCGCGGCTGGATCGAGGAGGTCATCTCCACGAACGTCGCAATGTTCACCGAGTCGGAGGCTCCCGAGGAGTGGGACATCGACGGGCTCGTCGCGAACATGAACGCACTCACCGGCACCGACATCACCGCCGCAGAGGTGCGCGAAGAGGTCGACCTCTCACGGGAGGCCCTCATCGATGAGTTCGTCGAGGATGCGCATGACCTGTATGCAGAGCGTGAGCAGAGGTTCGGCTCAGAGCTAGCGCGTAACCTCGAGCGCTACGTCATTCTTCAGATCGTCGATCTGCGGTGGCGCGAGCACCTTGACTCGATGGACTACCTCCGCGAAGGCGTTCACCTCCGGGCGATGGCGCAGAAGGATCCGCTCGTCGAGTACCGCGGTGAGGGTCACGTCATGTTCGAGGCGCTTGGCCGTCTGATCCGCGAGGAGGTCGTGCTCACGCTCTTCCACGCGGTAATCGAGGAGGTAGAAAGCGATGCGCCCAATGGAGGCGCTGCTCCCGACCTTACGCCGCACGGCCCGGCGGGTGTGCTCTCCTACGAGCATGAGACCGCCCACGGCGCCGACGTCATCGCGGCCGCCGGTGGCGCCACGACACTCGCAGCGAACCCGCTCCTCGGTGCACCGCAGCCACAGATCGTGAACGAGCACCCCGACGTTGGTCGCAACGACCCGTGTTGGTGCGGTTCCGGGCAGAAGTTCAAGCGCTGCCACGGCGCGTAGCGAACGGGCTAGCCCTCCTCCGATGGCGGTGTCCGTGTCCAACGGTGGAGTGATCGGCATCGGTCGTACGTGGGCGCTCACGACCGTCCTTGCTGCGGCGTTGCTCGCCTACGCGACGGTCGCCGTGGCGTTCGTTGACGGCGAGTCGATCGTCGAGGTCGACGAACGGCTCGCCGGGTGGATTGCAGAGGAGATGCCGACCTGGGCGGAATGGCTCGCCCGACCATTCACCTGGCTTGGTGGGTATGCGGGACTCGTGCCGGTGGTTGGCCTCTCGCTCGTCTGGCTCGTTCGCCAGGGACGACGGGCGGATGCCACGATCCTGTTCGTCGTAGCGTGTGGGATTCAGCTTCTCGTGCTCGCGTCGAAACAAGGGTACGAGCGCGCGCGGCCCGATGCAGGAAGCGCTATCGCGCTCCCGACATCGTTCTCGTTTCCTAGCGGTCACGCGGCGAATGGAGTAGCGATCTTCGGGTTGCTGGGGCTCCTTCTGGCTGTCGATGCGCCGCGTCGGAGGCATCTCCTTGCGATCGTCGCGGGGTTCGCTCTGGGTCTCGCGATCGGTGCGAGTCGCATCGTGCTCAACGTCCACTACCTCGGTGATGTGCTCGCCGGTGCGTCTCTTGGGTTGGCCTGGGTTCTCGCTTGTCTTCTGGTAGCACGCCTCGTCGCGTTCGGCCCCTGGCGGCGTCGGTACGATCGTCCGCGAGATGGCTGACGCACCTGTCACATCGCTTGCCGATCAGCTTGAGGAGCTTCGCACGCAGCTCGCCTGGGTGAAGGAGTATCTTTGACCCCCTTTCGCTGATCGCCCGGATCGAGGTTCTTGAGCAGGAGATGGGCGCGCCGGGCTTCTGGGATGACCAGAACGGCGCTGCGCGAATCTCGACCGAGCATTCGCGGGCGACCCGCAAGGTCGAGCGTTACGAGCGGCTTCGGACTGAAGTTGAGGAGGCGGCCGAGCTGTACGAGATGGATCCTTCGCTTGAGGCTGAGCTCGCGGCGCAGATCATCCCTTCAAGGGTCGAGCTCGACCGGTTGCAGGAGGAGGCTCTCTTCACCGGCGAGTACGACGGTGGCGATGCGGTCGTCTCGATTACTGCTGGCTCAGGGGGTACCGACGCGCAGGACTGGGCGGAGATGCTGCTTCGTATGTACCTGCGCTGGACGGATGGGCGCGGGTTCACGACGGAGCTGCTCGAGGCAAGCCCGGGTGAGGAGGCAGGTCTCAAGTCGGCAACGCTCGCCGTGAAGGGTGAGAACGGCTACGGCCTCTTCAAGGCAGAGCGCGGGGTCCATCGCCTTGTTCGCCACTCACCGTTCGACTCGGCACACCGCCGGCACACGGCGTTTGCGCAGGTCGTTGTCGCACCGCTGCTGCCCGACTCCGGGGAGATCGAGGTCGATGAAAGCGATCTGCGGATAGACACGTATCGCGCAAGCGGTGCTGGCGGGCAACACGTCAACAAGACCGACTCGGCAGTCCGGATCACCCACCTGCCGAGCGGCATCGTGGTCCAGTGTCAGAACGAGCGCTCTCAGCTCTCGAACAAGGCGACCGCGATGCGGATTCTGCGATCGAGGCTTGCGGAGCTCCAGGAGGAGGAACGAGAGGCCGAGTTGGCGCGCGAGCGCGGAGCGAAGGTCGATGTGGGTTTCGGTTCCCAGATCCGCTCGTACGTCTTGCAGCCGTACCAGATGGTGAAGGATCACCGTACGGACTTCGAGATGGGGAACGCACAAGGTGTGCTCGACGGAGATCTCGACGGGTTTATCCAGGCGTACCTTCTCGCGAAGGCGGCTGGGAGCGTCGCCTAGAGCTCTCCTGGCCGGCGGTTGTGCCGGCCTTGAAGGATGGGCTGTTGCACCTGGTCTTTGAGTGCAGGCTGAAGCCTGGACTAGGGCGCTAGGTATGGGGGATTGGAGCCGGCTCCTCCCTCTGGAGAGGAGGAGTCGGCTACAATCCACCGAACCCGACCGGAGCTGTCCGTTGAGGCAGCCGACCCCGTTCCATCCGGTGCTGGAAGAAACACTTACACCAGATTTGGCTGACGCTGGCACGCCTGCCGTCGCGGAGACGGATGCCGTCTCGAGCAATGGTGCTCGTGCAAGCAATGCTTCGATGATCGTGTTCGAGCAGGTGCGGAAGATCTACGAACCCGATGTGATCGCGGTCGACGACGTGTCGCTGGTCATCGAGAAGGGTGAGTTCGTCTTCGTGGTAGGACCGTCCGGGTCGGGAAAGTCCACCATCATTCGGCTCTTGCTCAAGGAGCTCGACCCGACCTCCGGTCGGATCCTCGTCGGTGGCCGCGATCTCACGCGCCTGAAGCGCTCGAAGGTTTCGCTCCTGCGTCGTAACGTCGGCTGCGTCTTCCAGGACTTCAAGTTGCTCCGCGACCGGAGCGCGTTCGAGAACGTCGCCTACGCGCTGCGCGTCCAGGGCGAATCGAACGCGTCGATCCGCAAGAAGGTTCCCGAGGTACTGGCGATGGTTGGCCTCTCGCATAAGAGCGGCTCGCGACCCGATGAGCTCTCGGGCGGTGAACAGCAGCGCGAGACTATCGCGCGCGCCGTCGTCAATCACCCGCCGCTCTTGATCTGCGACGAGCCAACCGGAAACCTCGATCCCGATACGTCGGTTGGGATCATGCAGCTGCTCCACCGGATCAACACCTCCGGCACCACGATCCTGATGGTCACACATGACCGCGAAATGGTCGACAAGATGCGCAAGCGCGTCATCGCGCTCGACTCCGGCAAGATCGTCCGTGACGAGCGGCGCGGGGGGTATGAAACCGAATGAACCGCGCCAAGCTCGTCGTCTCCGAAGCGTTCCGCTCGATCAAGGGCAACATCTCGACGTCCTTCGCCGCGACCATGACGGTGCTGATCGGGATGTTTCTGCTCGGGTTGTTCATCGCCCTCGGAACCTGGGTTGTGTCGTGGTCCGACCATGTCAAGAGCCAGCTTGAGGTCAAGATCTTCTTTGTCGACGACGTGAAACCGAAGCAGGTCGACACTGTCCGCATCTACCTCGAGAAGGACAAGCGGGTCAAGGAGTTTCGCTTCGTCACAAAGCAAGAAGCGCTCCAGCGGATGCAGAAGCGCTACCCCGAGTTGACAGCGAATCTCTCGTCGAACCCGCTGCCTGCGTCATACGAAGTGCTGCCGACCAAGGCGGAAGAGGTCAAGACCATCGCAGCCGACCTGCGCACCCAGAAATTCGCCGGCGTTGAACGGATCAAGGATGGCCAGCAGACGTCAAAACGAATCTTGCAGGTGGCGCGGGTGATCGAGATCGTCTTCCTGGTCGCTGTGATCGTGCTTCTTGGAGCATCGATGCTGCTCATCGCGAACACCATCCGTCTCTCGATCCACTCGCGGAGACGCGAGATCGAGGTGATGAAGCTCGTCGGCGCTTCAAACTGGTTCGTGCGCGGACCGTTCATGGTCGAAGGACTCCTGGTCGGGTTCGTCGGAGCCCTTGCCGCCATCGTGCTGCTGCTGATCGGGCGCACGCTGGCGCTCCCGAAGATCATTCCCCACCTCACGACCGCCTCGGACATTCATGCCTGGAGCCTGTCACTCATTGCACTCGTGTTGCTTGGCGTTGGCCTTGGCGTCGGCGCGCTGGGCTCGGGGATGACGCTCCGCAAGCACCTGCGAGTCTGAGCGAGCATCATGCCGGGACGGAGAGGACGTGGACGTGCACGTCCGCCTAAGCGACCGGACCGCGCAGCGCGTCACGCGCGGGCGAGCGGTGCGCATCAGCGCGCAGCTGTACGGAAGGCCGAGGAGCGCATCGAGATCCGTCTCCCGAGTCGGCGAACCGAGCCGGAGTCGGTCGTCGCTCACCTCGGGCCTACAAACTCGGGCAAGACCTACGACGCGCTCAAGTTTCTCGCCGCGGAAGGACGTGGCGTGTACGCGGGGCCGCTGCGGATGCTCGCACAGGAAGCCCACCGGAGGCTGGTTACCGAGCTCGGTGAGCACGCGGTAGGTCTGATCACCGGCGAGGAGCGCATCAACGACGGGGCTCCCATCCTCTGTTGCACCGTCGAGATGGCGCCTCTGCGCGGAGAGGTTCTCGTGCTCGACGAGGTGCAATGGGCCGATGACGAGGAACGGGGAGCCTCGTGGACGCGGCTCCTTCTCGAGGGTGAGTATCGCCACATCCGACTCCTTGGGGCGCTCGACGCTCTTCCACTCGTGCGCAACGCATTCCCGGATGCCGAAGTGCGTGTTCTCGAGCGCAAGCTGCCGCTCGAGTGGATCGGGCCTGTTCAGCTCCGATCACTGACTCCTGGCACCGTCCTCGTAGCCTTCAGCCGGAAGGCTGTTCTGGCGCTTGCAGGCGAGGTCAACCGTCTGCATCCCGATCGGGTTGCCGTGCTGTACGGAGCGATGCCGCTCGGGTCGCGGAGAGAGGAGATCGATAGGTTTCTTGAGCGGCGCGCCGATATCTGTGTCGCCACCGACGTTCTCGGACATGGAGTCAATCTCCCCTGCGAGACCTTGCTCTTTGCCGAGACCACCAAGTTCGATGGCGAGAATCGTCGGGACCTCCATCCCTGGGAGCTCGCGCAGATCGCTGGACGCGCCGGTCGGTATGGGTTGGTCGAGCGCGGGCACGTCGGTGTACTGGTCGGAGTCCCCTGGGCAACACCGGATCCGGAGATCGTCGAGGAGGCTCTCACTCCTCATGTCGTGCTACCCGAGGGGCATCTCGGGTACCGCATCGTCGATGAGGCCCGTATCGGCCCGCGCCTCTCCGATCTTGCAGTTGACAACCCGCGTGACCTCGACGCGGCGCTCGCCGCTTGGCATCGGGTTGCGACCCGCGCCTGGGCAGAGGACGGATGGCTCACCGTCGAGTCGTTGCAACCGATCCGCGGTCGCCTGGCGGTGATCCAGCAGCATCTACGAGGGCGTGGAAGGCAGCTCTCGCTTGACGACACGTGGCGGCTGGCGAGCGCCCCTATCGACCCTGACGGAGCCGAGATCCTTGGACTCCTCGCACTTGCGGTTGCCGGCGATCAGGCTCAGCGAGCGGTGCTGCAGTACCTCCTCGACCCGGCCCGGCTGAAGGACGCCTCACTTGAGGAGGCCGAGAACGCCGGAAGGTTGGCAGGCTTCCTTCGGTGGTTCGCGCTGCAGTACAACGGGGTCGCCGGCGTGACGATCGAGCGCGCTGCCGCACTTGAGCAGGCCGCTGTCGAGCGGGTTGTCGCCCGGCTTCGAGTAGAGGTTCGCGACGGCAAGCTCGGTCGCTGCCGTTCGTGCGGGAGTACGTGTCCGCCCTGGTTTCCGCTCTGCGACCGCTGCGCGAAGAAGCGGCGCTAGATGGTGGGCTGACGGCCCCTACAGAACGTCGAGCGTGTCAGCTTCCGCTTCCTCGAGCGCCTGACGGTGGTCGCCCTCGGTGACATCGCTGGCCGCGACGATGCGATTTCGGCCGGAGCCCTTGGCGGCGTAGAGTGCGCCGTCTGCTGCACGGAGCACATCCTCGAGCGTCATCGCGGCATCATCCGTGCAGGCGATGCCAAAGCTCGCGGTGAACGTTGGGACGGACGCCTGCGCGATCGAGCCCCCGAGGGCGAACTGGATCCTCTCGAGCATCTTTATCCCGTCCGCCTCGTTGGTTCGCGCGAGTGCCAGCACGAACTCCTCGCCGCCGAACCGCGCAACGATGTCATCTCCACGAGCGCTCTCCTTGAGGACGCGGGCGAATAGTCGCAACGCACGGTCGCCTGTCTCGTGACCGTAGGTGTCGTTGAGCTCCTTGAAGTGATCGAGATCGGCCATCACCAGTGCAAAGCTGGTTCCCTCTACGAGATACTTTCGGGCGGCGTCCTCAAAGCTCCGTCGGTTCAGGATTCCAGTGAGACCGTCCGTCGTAGCCTGAAGATGGGTCTGGGTGAACGCGCGCAACGTGCCGATTCGTGCGCCCGTCTGCGATGCGAGTAGCTCGAGCTGCTTGACGACGGTCTCCTCCGGTGCCTTGCCGTCCTCGGCAACGACATGTACTACCCCGAGCGCTTCGCCCATGAAGCTCACGGGCGTACAGACCGCCGAGCACGGAGCTCCCTGCCGCTCGACAAGCACGGGGCACGCGTTGAGCTTGGAAGACGACTCGAAGACGAGTGTCTGCGAGCGACGGACGGCCGGGCAGTCAAATGGGGTGCTTACCTGGCAGTCTGGCGCTCCTGCCTGCGGATTCTTTGCGACGCGGCGCAGGTGCGCGCGACTCGAGTCGGCGAGGAGCACCTCGGCCGGGAGCTCCGGGACAAGATCCGTGAACGCGCGCTCGACGACCCTGGCGGCGGCGTACTCGTTGTCGACCATCTCGAGCGCATCGATCAGGCTGCTTCGGAAGAACTCTCTGCGCCGGTCTCCCTCACGGAGCGCGGCACTTGCCTCGATACTCTCGGCCATCTCGTCGAGACCACGGGCGAGTACCCCAATCTCGTCCTGGCTCCGGATCCCGGTTCGCGCGGCGAGGTCGCCGCGGCGTACCGCATGCGTCATCTCGGCAAGCGATGCGAACTCGCGCACGATGATCAGCGTCAATCGAAGGCTCATTGCCAAAAGAAGCCCGAGCGCTAGGAGCGTGGCACCAACAACGACGAGCCGCACGTTGCGGACGAGCCCACCTCTGTGCTGCTGCGATGTCTCAAGTGCTTCCGTTGCGTCGCCGGTGGCATGATCGAAGAGACCTTCCAACGGTGCCGCTCGTTTGTCGTAGTCCGTGAGCTCGAGCGGGCCTGCGAAGCCCGGCCCGAGCCGTTCGGCTAGGTCACGCGCGCTTTCGGCGTAGGTGACCAGACCTACCTTCAACGCGGCTGTGTTGCGCCGCTGGTCATCGGGAAGCACGGAGGTGTCCAGGCCTGCGCTTATCGTGCCGAGTTGGCGCGTAGCTTCGTCCACGTCGGTCGATCCAATGTTCGGTTCGTTCGCCAGTCGGAAGAGCTGTGTCCGGACCTCGACGAAGGCCGTGTGTGCCTCGCTGATCTGATTGAGCGTCGCCGCCGTCCGCTCTTCGACCATTCCGGCGCTCTGGATGCGCGAGATCGACCACAGAGCGACAGCCATGATGAGCGTCGTCAGAACGCCGCCAATAATGGCAATCCCGAAGATCTTCCACTTGATCGGGACGCGCTCCGCCCGGAACCGGCTCGTCACCCCGTTCACTCCGCGGCGGACGAGCGGGGCGACCGCTGAGTCGACCGCTGTGTAGAGCGATGAGATCCGGCGTCGAAGTGCAGGCGTAACCCAGCTGTCCAGCCGACCGCTTGGGTCGCCACGAAGCTCGGGGAGCACTTTTGACATTGCCGTCAACTAGTCGACACGAAACAGCAGTTCTTAAGGCTCCAGGAGCCCGTCCCTACACTTGTCGACATGGCGAAGGAGTCCGGAACGAAGTTGATCGCTGAGAATCGCAAGGCGCGTCACGACTACGAGATCCTCGAACGCCTTGAGGCGGGCGTCCAGCTGTCGGGGACAGAGGTCAAGGCGCTCCGAGCGGGTGGGGCTCAGATAGCGCAGGCCTATGCCGAGATTCGCAATCACGAGGCATGGCTGGTTGGAGCGTCGATCTCGGAATACGCGAACGGAAACCTTGCAAACCACCGTCCCGAGCGCGATCGCAAGTTGCTTCTCCACCGCCGCGAGATCGACGATCTACGCGGCCAGGTGCGCGAGAAGGGTCTGACGCTGATTCCCTTGAGGCTCTACTTCAAGGA
>JANNQQ010000365.1:0-8665 GCA_031400835.1 Actinomycetes bacterium
GCGTTGGGATGGTCGGGATCTATCCGCAGGCGGTACTCCGCTCGTGGGACACCGCACTCGGTGAGGGAACTCGCCTCGACAGCGTCGAGATCACAAACGGAATCCTGTCGGCCGCGCGCGCCGGCCGGGGAGTCATCAACCTCAGCCTTGGTGGCGAACGTGACCAGGCGATCGAGCTCGCGATTCAGGAAGCGACGGCGCTTGGGACGCTCGTCGTCGCAGCCTCCGGGAACGAGGGGTTCGAGGGGAGCCCCGTGACCTATCCGGCCGCGCTCCCCCACGTGCTCACAGTCGGGGCAACCGATCGCGCCGGAAACGTCACGGGCTTCTCGACACGGTCACCCTACGTCGATGTCGCCGCGCCGGGCGAGGGCATCGTCGTCGCGAGCGCGGTGACACAGGGATGGCAGGCTGAGGCAGGCACGAGCTTCTCGGCGCCACTCGTTTCGGGCGCTGCCGCCTGGCTCTGGACCGTCCGGCCCGAGCTCGACGCCAGCCAGGTCGCCGAGATCATCCGACGCACAGCACGTGACCTCGGCACTGTCGGGCGAGACACACAATCCGGCTTTGGGCTCCTCAACGTCGCGGCGGCGCTGGTTGCACCGACGCCGATCTCCGACCCGTACGAGCCAAACGACGACATCGACAACGTCGCTACGGCGGGCTCCCACAATCTCGTGCATGCGCCACCGCTGACGACGAAATCAGTCCGCCGTCGGACCCTCACCGCACGGACAGATCGCTACGAGGATCCGATCGACGTGTACCGCGTGTGGTTGCCGGTGCGGAAGACGCTCCGCGTCACCGTGCGCTCCTCGTCCGACAACGATGTTGCTCTGATCCGCTTCGGTGCGCCTACTGTTACCGGCACTTTCGCGCGTGACTACCGCCTGGCGCCACTGGCCAAGACGCGTGGGAAGGTCGAAACCCTGCGGTTTACGAACGGCGTTACCGGCCGTTGGGCGTATCTCTCGATCACGCTCGGCGCGGGCGTCAACGACGCGACCTATGCGTTGAGTATTCGGACGGACTAGCGGGTGCCGTCGAACTCGACGACGACGGCGCTGTAGTCGATCGGTAGCCCGAGTGAGACATCGGGCTTGCGTACCCGCACGCGGACACTCACGATCGGGAGGCGGTCGTGGAGAGCTCTGGCTACCGCGTCGGCGAGAGCTTCGAGCAGATTGAACGCTGTGCCGTCGGAGACCTCTCGGACGAGTGACACGACCTCGCGGTAGTCGACGGCATCTTCGATCCGATCGGAACGCGCGGCCCGTTCATCGACTACCTTCAGGTCAATGTCGAACACGAACCGTTGGCCGTCGGTTCGCTCCTCGGGCAGCACTCCGTGGAACCCGTAGAGCTCTAGACCGTGGAGTTGGATCTCCGTCACACCGGCACCTTCCCACGTTCGATGGCGGCTGCGACGGCGAGGGCCTCGACGTGCGAGGCCACGTCATGGACACGGAAGATCGAGGCGCCGTTGGCAAAGGCGGAAACCGCCCCACCAACAGAAGCAGCATCCGAGGCGACGTGGGTGTCGGTCATGCCGAGCGCCCGCGCAAGCGTGCTCTTTCGCGAGAGGCCAACGAACACCGGACGGCCGAGTGCGACAACCCGACCGAGCTCGCGGACAAGGGTCAGGTTCTGGTCGGCGGTCTTGCCAAAGCCGATCCCGGGGTCGAGACAGATCTGCTCCTCGCGTACCCCAGCCGCAACCGCCGCTGCCAGGCGCTCAGTGAGAAAGGCGACAACCTCATCGACCACGTCGTCGTAGCGGGGAGCATCCTGCATCGTGCGCGGGTCACCCTGCATATGCATGAGACACAACGACGCGTCTGCGTCAGCGACGACTCCAGCGAGCTCGGGATCGAATCGGAGGGCTGTGACATCGTTGATGAGCTCGGCACCGAGGGCCAGGGCCTGGCGCGCGACCTCGGCCTTTGACGTATCGATGGAGAGAGGCACTCCACGTAGCGCCTCGATGATCGGGAGCACACGGCGCAGCTCCTCGTGGAGCGCAACCGGTTCGGCGCCCGGTCGCGTGGACTCCCCTCCGACGTCGATAGCCGTGGCGCCAGCATCAATCATCGCGTGCGCAGACGCGACCGCATCCTCGGAGCTCAGGTTGAGACCACCGTCCGAGAAGCTGTCCGGTGTGGCGTTGAGGACGCCTACGACTGCCGGCCGCGACCAACGTTCCGCTATCGGTGCACGTCTCATCACAGATGGACGGTAACCGCCCTTCGGCCTCGACGTGGAGAGCAGTAGCGCTCGTCACCCTCGTCGTCTCACTCGCGACCGCGGTCGCGGTGGCCTCATCGGGGTCGATCCCGTCGGGGACCGGCGGGGCGCGCCGGCCCGCCGCGTTCCTTGCCGATACCGCGGTGAGCCTCCTTCTCGTCGCCCTCGTCATCGGTGGAGTGTTTGCGGTCATCATCCTCGCCTTCTTCCGCCACGACGGCGAGATCGGGGCGCGCGCGCAGCGGCGGAGGCGCGGACCGCTCGGAGCAATCGGTTCAGCTCTCGTCGGTCTGGCGTTGGTGTTGATCGCGGTGCGGGTAGTTAGGTCAGACCAGGATGGGAACCCTGTGATCCAACTTCCGGGTCTCGCCGGTGGGCCCGGGCTCGCGGACGAGCAACGCGAGCGCTACGAGCCGCAGCTTGTGCTCTGGCCGACACTTCTCGTGTGCGCCCTGGTCACGGCCGCGGCAATCGCGATCGTGCTCAACCGGCGGGCCGGTCGCCCAAGGAGCGTGCCGGTGCAGAGCCCCGAGCTCGCCCTGGCGGACGTACTCGACGAAACCCTCGACGACCTCCGCGCCGAAACGGATCCGCGGCGTGCGGTGATTGCCACCTACACCCGTATGGAGAGAGCTCTCGGGGCGGCCGGCCTCCCGCGTCTACCGACCGAGGCGCCAGAGGAGTACCTCGGCCGGATCCTCGACGCGGTCGTGGTGACGCCGCTCCTTGCCCGCCGACTCACCGACCTATTCGCATTGGCGCGTTTCTCCGTGCACGATGTCGACCTCGAGATGAAGGAGCAGGCAATCGACACCCTCGTCCGCGTACGGGATGACCTCCGTGCAGCTGCGGCGCGGGACGAGCTTGCCGCCGCGGCAGCACCCCTCGTCGGACGTCGGAACTGACGGTGCTCAGGCATCCGCTCGCACGAACGCTCCGACGCACGGTGAAACTCGCCCTCGCCACATGCGTGACGACGGCGATCGCGATCATGACCCTCCCCGGACATACGTCTGTCGTCGTGCGTATCGGTCTGCTCACCGTCGCCTCGGTAGGAATGGTCGGAACACTCGTCGCGCTTCGCGAGGCGCTTCCAGGGACACCATCGGCCTTCGCCGCCGCCCTGACCGTTTCGCCGCCAGGTCCCGTGCGGCCGGGCTCGCTGACGCGGCTCGAGCGTGAGGTTTCGATGGCCGCCGAGACCGCCTTCGACCTCCGCGCCCGCCTCACCCCGACACTGCGTGATCTCGCCGCGGGTCTCCTGAGGGATCGTCGCGGCGTCGAGTTGAGCCGCGATTCTGCGCGGGCGGAGGCCCTTCTTGGGCCGGTCACGTGGGCCATCGTCCGGCCCGATGCCGAGCCTGTCCGCGACCGGACAATGCCGGGTATCTCGACAATCGAGCTCGAGGCGGTCATCGCGTCGCTCGAGGAGCTGTAATGAACCTGGCCGAGCTGGCACGTCTCGGGAACGTTCTCCTCGACCAGGTCGAGCGGGCCGTCGTTGGCAAGCGCGAGCGCCTCGAGTTGATCCTCCTCGGTCTGCTTGCAGACGGGCATGTCCTCTTGGAGGACGTTCCGGGACTCGCAAAGACACTCGCCGCCCGTTCGTTCGCCTCCGCGACAGGACTCTCGTTCTCACGGGTTCAGTTCACGCCCGACCTCCTTCCCTCCGACGTCACCGGCTCGTCGATCTGGAACCAGCGTGACTCCGAATTCACGTTCCAGCCCGGCCCGATCTTCGCGAACTTCCTCCTCGCCGACGAGATCAACCGCGCCCCCCCGAAGACGCAGGCCGCGCTCCTGGAGGCGATGCAAGAGCATCAAGTGACGATTGACGGCACCACCCATCTCCTCGAGCCGCCGTTCATCGTGTTGGCGACGCAGAACCCGATCGAGTACGAGGGGACGTACCCGCTCCCCGAGGCGCAACTCGATCGATTCGTACTGCGAACGGGCTTCGGGTATCCCACAGCTGCAGACGAGTGGGAGATGCTCGAACGGCGGATGTCGCGCCAAACCGACGACATCGAGCTCACTCGAGTGATCGAGCGCACCACGCTCCTCGAGATGCAACGGGCGGTCGAGAGCGTCCACGTCGACGAGAGCGTCGGACGTTACGTCGTCGAGCTTGTGAGGGCAACCCGGGAGAGCTCGAGCGTTGCCGTGGGCTCAAGCCCGCGGGGCTCTCTCGCGCTCCTCAAGCTGGCGCGCTGCCGGGCGGCGCTCCGCTCGCGTGATTTCGTCACGCCGGACGACGTCAAAGCGCTCGCCGTTCCCGCGCTGGGCCACCGGCTGGTGCTGAGACCGGAGCTCTGGGTGCAGAGGAGGACGGGAGACGATGTCGTGCGCGAGGTGCTCGAGCTTGTGCCGACACCGCGCGCCGACGACGCAGCCACACCGTGACTCGCGCACCCGGGCCGCTGCTCCCGGCACTCTCCGTCGCGACAGCACTCGGCCTCCTCGGCGCGCTTTGCCTGCGACGCCCGGAGCTTGCGGCCGCTGCCGCGCCGCTCGCCGTACTGGTCGGTCTTGGACTTCGCACCAAGGCACCCGACGTGCGCGTCTGGTTCGAAGCGGCCAGCGACCGGGCGCTCGAGGACGACGAGATCGAGGTCATCGTCACCGTGCAAAGCACAACAGGGGTCGAGCGACTCGAGCTAGGGCTCGTGCTCCCAATAGGCCTCGAGATCGTGGACGGCTCGTTGCCCACCGCGATTCATCTCACCCCTGGGGAGGAACGCGAGCTGCCGCTGCGCCTGCGCTGCCGCCGTTTCGGGGCTTACACGCTCGGCGACGTACGCCTCCGGTGCCGCGATCGGCTCGGGCTTGTCCGCTTTGAGGGGCGGACTACGCGGTGGTTGTCGCTCCGCGTGTACCCGCGACCGGAGCGGGTGCAAGCGCTCGTCTCGCCCGCCCGGACACAGTCGACGACCGGGAACGAGGTGGCCCGCGTCCGCGCCGAGGGGTTCGAGTTCGCCGACACGCGCCCGTTCGTCGCCGGCGACCGCCCCCGGTCGATCAACTGGCGCGCGAGCGCTCGCCGGGATGCGCTGGTCGTCAACGAGCGCCACCCCGAACGAAATGCGGACGTGGTCATCTTCTTGGACAGCTTCGCGGAGGCGCGCCTCGCGGACGATGGCACGCTCGAGCAGGCTGTGCGCCTCGTCGCGACGATCGCCGAGCAGTTCCTCGAGCGACGTGACCGTGTCGGACTGGTCACTTTCGGCGGGGTTCTCCGCTGGCTCGAGCCGGGTGGAGGGATGGTGCAGAAGTACCGCCTACTCGATGCGCTGCTTCAGACCGGGGTCGAGCTGAGCTACGCCTGGAAGGACGTAAGCGTGATTCCGCCGCGAACGCTCCAGCCGCGCGCGCTCGTGGTGGCAATCAGCCCACTCCTCGACGAACGCTCGATCGAGGCGCTACTCGACCTCTGCGGACGCGGTCACGATCTCTTGCTCCTCGAGATCTCACCCGAGCCGCACGTCATCCCTGGGCCGAGCGCTCAGGATCGGGCCGCACACCATCTCTGGACACTGCAGAGGGCAGAACTCCGGGCGCGGTTCAGGCGGCTCGGCGTGGCGGTCTCGACGCTCGACGAGACCACGACACTCGACGACGCGCTCGAGGGGGTGAGGACATACCGGCGAAAAGCACGCGTCGCGCGTCGCTAGCCGTCGGCGCTGTCGCAGTCGGACTGACGGGCGCGCTCGTGGGTTGGCTGGCGCTCGAGACCGGTGACACTGCAGGCTGGGGAATCGCCGGGCTCGGGCTCTGCGCCGTCCTCGCGGTCGCCGTCTCGCTGCGCTGGCCGTCGGCTCTCGGAGTTGCGCTTGCACTCCTCGGTGGGACGTACGCATTGACCCTGGCAGTGGCTGCGCCTGCAGTTGATCCGCGTGCGGCCGCCGTGTCGGCCACGCTCGTCCTCGTTGCAGGTCTCGTCGACTGGACCTACGAGCTCCGCACCACAAGCCCAGACGAGCCAGGCACCCAGTGGCGACGGGCAATGTGGATCGCGACGGGCGGGATCATCGCTTTCGCCACCGCCGAGTCAGTCCTTGCGCTTGCCGACATCGCGGCCGGCGGCGGGATCGTGCTCGACGCGATCGGAGCCGTCGCCGCCGTCGCCGTGGTGGCGATCGTGCTCGTGCTCGCGCTCGACAGCGGACGCAACGCCTCGCCGTAAGATCCCACTATGCGCCGCCTCAATCTCAACGATGTCGAGGTCGGGTTCGACGAAGGAGACCCGGCGGGATACCACACGGCCTATCGGCGCCTCGGGCCAGAGCTCGGCGGCACGCTGCTCGGCGGTACCGTCTACGAGCTTCCTCCGGGTCAGAGCATCTGTCCCTACCACTACGAGTGGGGCAACGAGGAATGGCTCGTGGTCGTGGCCGGGTGCGTGGTCCTACGTCATCCAGATGGCGAGGACGTGCTCGACCCAGGCGACATGGTGTGCTTTCCCCAAGGCCCTGAGGGGGCGCACAAGCTGACGAACGGCACCGAGGAGCCTGTCCGGGTGCTCCTGCTCTCCACAAAGATCGACCCGGCGGCGTCGGTGTATCCCGACAGCGACAAGATCGGCATCTGGCCTGCCGCTGGAAGCGACGAGGCGCTCATAGTCCAGCGCTCGAGCGGCGTCGACTACTGGGTCGGCGAGATCCCGGACACCGAAGCGACGTAGTCGTCGTCAGGCAGGGTCGGGCGGTGGCTGCATCGCCGTGCCCGGGAGCGCCCGGGGCGCGGGCTTGAGCAGTGGCTTGCGCTCGGCTTCGGCCTCATCGGGCTCATCGGTGATGAGCTCGGTCTTCTCGGCCTCGACGAATACCGACTCCTCGGCCTCACCGGCAAGCAGGCGCTCGAACTGATCCTTGTCGATCGTCTCGCGCTCGATCAGGATCGCGGAAAGCTTGTTGAGCTCGTCCATGTGCTCCCGGAGCACGGCGGTTGCCATGCCGTGAGCCTCTTCGATCACGCGACGGATCTCGTCGTCAATCTCGCGCGCGATCTCGTCGGAGTAGTCCGGCTCGGCACCCATCTCGCGTCCAAGGAACGGCATGTCGTGGTTCCGGCCAAGCACACGAGGACCGAGCTTCTCGCTCATTCCCCAACGCATGATCATCCGCTTCGCCGAGGCCGTAACGCGCTCGAGGTCGTTTGCATCACCGGTGGTGATTTCGTTGAAGACGAGCTCCTCGGCTGCACGGCCGCCGAGCGTCATCGCCATTTCGTCCATGATCGCCCGCCGCGTCGTCAGATACCGATCCTGACTCGGAAGCGACACCGTGAGACCAAGTGCCTGTCCGCGGCTGACGATTGTGATCTTGTGCACGTCATCGGTGTGCTCGAGGTAGAACCCGACGAGCGCGTGGCCCATCTCGTGATACGCGATGATCTTGCGCTCTTCCTCGGAGATGAGCCGCGACTTCCGCTCCGGGCCTGCGATGACCCGCATGACCCCTTCTTCGAGCTCGTCCTGGGCGATCACCTTGTGGCCACGACGTGCTGCGAGGAGTGCGGCCTCGTTGATCACGTTCGAAAGGTCGGCACCCGTGAATCCCGGCGTCGAGGCGGCAAGCACATCGAGATCGACCTCTTCAGCGATCGGCTTGCCCTTCGTATGCACCTCGAGAATCTGTTGTCTCCCCTTGCGGTCGGGCCGGTCGACGACGATCTGTCGGTCGAAGCGGCCCGGACGCAGCAACGCAGGGTCGAGGATGTCCGGCCGGTTGGTGGCGGCGATCAGGATGATGTTGTCCTTCATCTCGAAGCCGTCCATCTCGACGAGGAGCTGGTTCAGCGTCTGTTCGCGCTCGTCGTGGCCGCCACCCATGCCTGCGCCGCGATGGCGCCCGACGGCGTCGATCTCGTCGATGAAGATGATGCAGGGACTCGCCTGCTTGGCCTGCTCGAAGAGATCGCGAACACGTGAGGCCCCGACACCCACGAACATCTCGACGAAGTCCGAGCCGGAGATCGAGAAGAACGGCACGCCGGCCTCACCCGCTGTGGCTCGTGCAAGGAGGGTCTTGCCTGTCCCGGGAGGCCCGTAGAGCAACACACCCTTCGGGATGCGCGCGCCGAGCGCCTGGAACTTCTTCGGATTCTCGAGGAACTCCTTGATCTCCTGCAGCTCCTCGACCGCCTCGTCCACGCCGGCGACGTCCTTGAAGCCGGTCTTCGGCGCGTCGGGGGTCATCCGCTTGGCGCGGCTCTTGCCGAAGCTCATCACCTTCGAGCCGCCGCCCTGCATCTGGTTCATGAGGAAGATCCAGAAGGCGATGATGAGCACGAACGGCAGCATCGAGGAGAGCAACGACCACCAGGCCGACGAGCCCTTGCCCTTGGAGTCGAACTTGACGTTCTCCTTCTGGAGCAGCTGCTGGAACTCGATCTGCGACTGGTCGGTCGGGTAGTTCACCTT
>JANNQQ010000366.1:0-7327 GCA_031400835.1 Actinomycetes bacterium
GCTGGAGCGGGCCGCACGCTTGTCGCCGAACCGCCTAGACGGCGCTCGACGCCTCTACGCTGCGTGCTCCGCCTTGATCCGGGCGGGGGACTCGATACGGGCCCTGGAGCTCGCAGAAGCGGCGTTGCCGCTCTCGGACGACGATCCCCTGGTACACGCTGATCTTCTGGTTCAGATCGGCTTGATCCGCATGTTCCAGCTAGCGGACGTCCCCGAAGGTGTTTTTCTCCGGGAACTCGAGGTCGAGGGACTGGACGAGCAGCGGACGGCAAAGCTCCTCTGTCAGGTCGTAGACCGGCGCCTGTACGCCTTCGACGCCGCCGGCGCGGCGGCGCTCGCACCGCGACTGGAAGCGGCAGGCCGAGGCTCCGACGGCCGGTGGAGGCTCGCGTCGCTTGGCGCAGCGGCAAGTGCACACCTTCTCGCCGGCGACCGCGACCGCGCGGCTGCGCTCTTCGGCGAACTGCTGCATGATCCGGCCGCCCCCGCCACACTCGCACACGACTACCTGTGGCTCGAGTGGTACGACGAACTCCGAGTGTCGCTCGCGCAGACGCTTCGTGAGGGACGGGCGTCGGGTAACCAGATGAGGATCGTTTTCAACCAGAGCTGCTCCGCTCAGCTCGAGCTCCGGCAGGGTCGGCTGAGCGCTGCCGCTGCAGCAGCCGCGGAGGCGATCCCGCTTGGAGAGGCGATCGGGGTGCCGGCGCTCGTTGGGGTTGCCTCAGGAGCGCTTGCGGCCGTCCACGCCTGGCGCGGTCAAACCGAGGCATGTCAGGCCCGCGCCCGTGTCGCGCTCGCAGCGGCGCGCGACGCCGGGGATCGGTACCAGCAGGGCTTCGCTTGCCAGGCACTCGCGCTGCTCGCGCTTGGTATCGGCCGGCCAGAGGACGCGATCGTCGAGCTCGAGCCGCTCGCACGTGGCTGGGCGGACAGTACCGTCGTCGAGCCCGGGGTGGTTCCCTTCATTCCCGACCTCATAGAGGCGTACGTGCTCTCCGGCGCGACTGGCGATGCCGTCGACTGGCTCGGTCGGTTCGAGCGTATCGCGTCCGAGGCAGCGCGTGGCTGGGCTCTCGCCGCCTGCGCCCGATGCAGAGGCCTGATCGCAACCGATGACGCGTATGAAGCGTCGTTCATGCGAGCGCTCGAGCTGCACGCGTCCTCACCGCTCGCGCTCGAGCTGGCGCGCACCCGCCTCGCCTTCGGCGAGCGGCTGCGCCGACAAGGTCGGAGGCGGGAGGCGCGAGCGCACCTACGGGCTGCGCACGACGCGTTCGCCTCTGCCGCCGCTGCACCGTGGCAGGCCCGGGCCGCCGCCGAGCTCCGCGCTACCGGCGAGCAGGTCGCGGACGAGGCGGCGCCACTACCCGAGCTCACGCCACAGGAGCTTCACATTGCGCTGCGCGTCGCGGAGGGCAAGACGAACAAGGAGATAGCGGCGTCGATGTTCCTCAGCCCAAAGACCGTCGAGTATCACCTCGCCAACACGTTCCGCAAGCTCGATATCCACTCACGTGCCGAGCTCGCAAGCATCGTCGCGCGGGACGCCGAACGCAGCAGTGGTCTAGCGCGCTAGCCCCGATGCAATGATCGTCTACGACCGCCAGCTAGCCCGTATCGCCCGCGAACTGGGGCTGCAAACCGAGTCGCCCGGTGCACCGCAATGAGGATCATCGCCGGCACGCACCGCGGGCGCCGTCTCGCGGCGCCGAAAGGAGACGCGACCCGCCCAACCGGCGACCGCGTCCGCGAGGCGCTCTTCTCGATCATCGGGCCGGTCGATGACGCATCCGTGCTTGACCTCTTCGCGGGGTCGGGGTCGCTGGGACTCGAGGCGCTCTCACGCGGTGCCCGGAGATGCGTGTTCGCTGAGACGGACGGCGCTGCGTGCCGCGTCATCAAGCAGAACCTTGCGACACTCGGACTGACGGGCGCTCTCGTCCTCCAGCGTGATGCACTCTCGGTGCTACGCGACGAGGCGCATGCGAAGCGTCTGCACGAACTGGTGCTGCTCGATCCTCCCTACCAGGTCTGGGCGACGGTCGAGCCGCGCCTCGCAACCCTGGTGCCACCGGTCGTAGCCGTGGGTGGGCTCGTCGTCGTTGAGACCACCGCGAAGGTCGAACCGAAGCTTCCGCTCGACCTGGTGATGACGCGGCGCTACGGTTCCGTGCGGATCACCGTCTTTTCCCCATGACTCGCCACCAGCGTCCCATCGTCGCCATCTGCCCCGGGTCATATGACCCGGTTACGCTTGGGCACGTCGATGTGATCCGTCGCGCCGCCTCCGTGTTCGACAAGGTCGTTGTGGGTGTCGTTCGCGAGCCGCTGCACAAGCAGACAACGTTCACCGTTGAGGAGCGGGTCGCGTTTCTCCATGACGCGCTCGATGGGCACGAGAACGTCGTCGTTGATGTCTTCGCCGAGCTCGTGGTCGACTTTGCACGCCGTCACGGCGCGCGCACGATGGTAAAAGGCCTCCGAGTGCTTGCAGATTTCGAGTGGGAGGTGCAGATGAACCGGCTCAACCACCTGCTTGCTCCTGAGATCGAGACGATGTACGTGATGTCAGGCCCACAGTTCGCGTTCGTCTCCTCGAGCGGCGTCAAGGAGATTGCCGCTTTTGGTGGCAAGGTCGACGAGCTCGTCCCGCAAGCGGTAGCGGAGCGATTCCGTGAGCTCTATCCGAACGGCCGGCCGGGCGCTCCTTTGAGCCCTGGCGAGTAGTCCGTCCGCCCCGCATCCGCCGTCGCGAGTACCATCCCGAACCATGGATGTCCTCGTTCTCATCGACAAACTCGACGACTTGGTGCACAACGCCAAGTCCGTCCCCATGACCGACCAGGTGCGCATCGAGCGCGAGGAGATCTATGACCTCCTCGATCAGATGCGCGCGACGATCCCCGAAGAGATCAAGCAGGCCCGTTGGATCGTCAAGGAGCGCCAGGAGATGCTCGCGGAGGCGAAGCGGGAGTGCGACCGCTTGATCGGCGAATCGCGCGAGCAGGCCGTGCGCGAAGCGTCCCAGACCGAGATCGTCAAGATCGCCGAACGACAGGCTTCGGACATCGTCGAGGATGCGCGCCGCCAGGCTCGCGAGACGCGCCTCGAGATGGAGGACTGGGCCGACGGGATCCTCTCGACCCTCGAGGTCAATCTCGATAAGTTCCTCGTCGCGGTGCGCCGCGGCCGCGAACGGCTCCACGAGCGCTCGCAGGAGACGGTCGTCGCGGGCATCGGCCCGCTCGATCGCAGCACAGGCGACGACGACTCGTACCAGTAGCCAAGCCAGGCGCCTCCGACCCGGTCGGACGCGTGCCAGAACGAGGCCCGACGTGCCCCCAGCGTGGGCACGTCGGGCCTTGAACGCTCAGCCGTCGGTTGCTTTGGGGGACTGATCCCCTCCAGAAGTGACCTTCGGGGTCGACCGGATGAAGACCCGTGGCGTTTCGCACGACCTACCCGCGCGTATCCTTGACCTTGATCCTCACCGTGATCGTCGTGCTCCGTGACGTCACCGGGTTGGGGCTGAACTGCACCTGATCGACGACGAGCCGCTGCTCCTTCGGCACCTCCATCGCGTCTACCGTCTTCTCACCGTTCGGGAGGACGACGGACGTGGCGGCGGACGTGCCTGCGGAGCGATTCTCGACCGGCGGTGGCCGAGGGCTACCCTTTGACCGTGACACGGTACTCGGTTCAAGGATTGCGGCTTCGACCCGGCGAGGAGCACCGCGAGGATGTCAAGGTAGAGCTCGAGCCCTTCGTGCTGGGCGGCCAGACGTACGGCGCCACGGGGTCTCCGATCACGGCTGCGTTGGTCGTGCAGCGCGCGACGAGCGGTGACGTGTTCCTCATCGACTTCACGGCTGTCCTCGAAGGTCCCTGCATGCGATGTCTGGAGGATGCGCACGTGACCGTGCGCGCAAACGCGACCGAGTACCAGGCGTCGAGCCCGACTGCCGGGCCGGAGCTCCGAACGGAGTACATGAAGGCGAGTGACCTCCTGCTCACGGCGTGGGCCCGTGATCTGATCGGCGCCGGACTTCCGGAGCAGATCCTCTGCCAGCGCGACTGCGCAGGGCTCTGCGGCATCTGCGGCAAGAATCTGAACCTTGAGCCGCACGAGCACAAGGACACGTCAGGTGACCCTCGCTGGGCCGCACTCGAGGCGTTGCGCGGCGTCGACGCCGACTGATTGCTTTCCGCCTTGCGCGGACGAGGGAGCTGCTTCCCTCGGAACGGTCGAGCGACGTGTCCGCTACCATTGCCAGCCGCTCATGGCAGTCCCCAAGCGCATCACGTCGAAGTCCCGTCGCGACAAGCGTCGCGCGCAGCACAGCATCGCTGCGCCGACGCCGAACGTGTGCGCGACGTGCGGGTCGCCGAAGCAGCCGCACCACATGTGTCCGAGCTGCAAGACGTATCGGGGCCGTGAGATCAAGCCTCTCCG
Organism: Actinomycetes bacterium; assembly: GCA_031400835.1. Classification (GTDB taxonomy): domain Bacteria; phylum Actinomycetota; class Thermoleophilia; order Gaiellales; family Gaiellaceae; genus Gaiella. The sequence goes on from JANNQQ010000366.1 coordinate 4,457, forward strand.
CACGCCTTCTGCGTAGCTGACTGATGCCGATCCGCGTCGCTGTCGACGCGCTCGGGGGCGACCGCGGGCCTGAGGAGATCGTGGCCGGTGCGCGCGATGCTGCCACGGGGGAGATCCAGCCGATCATCTTTGGCCCAGCCGACCTCGACCCACTCGGGCTTCGGCACGTTGTCACCCAGGGCGCAATCGAAATGGACGACAAGCCGGCCGAAGCGGTGCGTGTGAAACCTGACTCCTCGCTCGTACGTGCAGCCCGCGCGGTCGGTGATGGCGAGGCGGATGCTGTCGTCTCAGCTGGCAACACAGGCGCCATGCTCGCGGCTAGCCTCCTCCATGTCCGGCGGCTCCCTGGCGTCCTTCGACCCGGAATCGCGGTCATCATTCCGAGTCGGTCGGGTCCGACCGTTCTCATCGACGCTGGAGCCAATGCCGACGCCCGCCCCGAGCATCTTGCGCAATTTGCGCACATGGGCTCGCTGTTTGCGCACGATGTGCTCAACGTCGCCGAGCCAACCGTGGGTCTTCTCTCGATTGGCGAAGAGCCCGAGAAGGGCAACCAGCTGACGCTCGAATCGCACGAGGCAATCGCTGCGTGCGGCGTCCGCTTCGTCGGGAACGTCGAGGGCCGAGCGTTGCTCGAGGGGGGCGTGGATGTGGTCGTCTGCGACGGATTCACAGGCAACGTGGCGCTCAAGACCCTCGAGGGAACGATTCGCACCGTGCTCAGCGCCCTGCGCGACGAGGTCTCAGCGACCCTTCCCGGCAGGGTTGGAGGGCTGCTCATCCGACCGGCAGCACGTCGGCTCCGTGAGCGTTTCGATCCGGATACGTACGGAGGCGGCTATCTCCTCGGCCTGCGCGGGCTCGTCGTCATCGCGCATGGCTCAAGCTCAAGGCGCGCGATCGCCAATGCCATCCGTACCGCTGCAGTGGGGGTCGATCACGGGATCGTTGGCACGCTTGCCGAGCGCCTTCCGCGTATGCGCAGACTGGTGGACTCCGGGCTCGAAGCGGACTGACTCGATCTCTCCACCGAGTTGTCGCCCGCACAGGATGGTAGAGTCGGCGCGCTTCGGTACACCCCCTCAGACCATCAACGCAAACAGAGAGGTTCCGCACGTGGCCCTTACCCGCGAAGAAGTGCTTGAGCGCGTCAAGTCCGCCCTGGGCGAGCAGCTTGGCGTCGACGAGAGCGAGATCAGCGATGACGCATCGTTCCAAGACGACCTGGACGCGGACTCCCTCGATCTCGTCGAGTTGATCATGGAGCTTGAGGATCAATTCGGCGTCAAGATCCCCGACGAGGACGCACAGAAGCTCACGACCGTCGCTCAGGCTGTCGACTACGTCGTCTCTCACTCCTAACGGCGAGCGCACGGGGGGAGGGCAGACGCTCGCGCGTCTGATCGATGCCCTTCCCCCCGAGCGCAGCTCGCAGGTCTTCACCCACACCTCCTGGGCACCCGACCGCGAATCGTCGTACGAGCGCCTAGAGTTTCTCGGCGACTCGGTGCTTGAGCTTGCAATCGCGCGCATGCTGTACGACCGGTTTCCCGATTCCTCGGAAGGCCGGCTCGCAAAGATTCGAGCGCACGTCGTCTCACGCCAGAGCTGCGCGGCGGTGGCGAAAGAGCTCGATCTCGGCGCCCGCCTTGTGGAGCACGCCCAAGACGTTCCAAAGCCGGAGCTGCAGCGGATCTCCCGTAGTCGCAACGTTCTCGCGGCGTTGCTCGAGGCCGCAATCGCAGCGGTCTACCTCGACGTCGGATTCGAGACGGCCGAGAAGGCAGTGGTGGAGGCGTTCGATGCGCAGGTTGAGTGGGCCCGATCGGGGCACGTCGACAACAAGACGGAGCTGCAGGAGGCTCTGGCACGTACCGGGCGACAGGTCGTCTATACCGTCGTTGACGTCGAGGGGCCGCCTCACGACCGGCGGTTCGTCTGCACGGCGATGATCGACGGTGAGCAACTGGGAATCGGTCGAGGTTCGACCAAAAAGGCAGCCGAGCAGGAGGCCGCCGAGCAGGCACTCGCAGCGCTCGGCGTCCCGACGGGAAACCTCTAGCGGCCTCGGCGAATGTATGCGACAGGCCAGCTCGCGGCTGTTCGTCGAGCCTGGTGCAGCGCGAGTTGAGCGCTCGCCGAACGGCAGGCGCCCATCCGGATCACTCAGGATCTGTGTTGGCGGCGACTGTGCCGCTCTGGACGAGGCGTCGTGCGAGTTCGGTGCGCGAACGCAGGCCGAGCTTACGATAAGTACGGGAGAGAGTCGCCTCGACGGTTTTCGGCGTCACGTAGAGTCGCGCAGCGATCTCGGTGTTACGCAGCCCCTGGGCCGCCAGTTCGGCGACGCGGGTTTCGGTCGCGGTGAGTGTCCCGGTGCGCCGCTTTCCGCCAAGGCGTCGCTCCTCGGCTTCCGCTCGCGCGTACCAGAGAGGACTGCCGATCGCCCCAAAGAGCGATCGCGCCTCGGTGAGGGTCGCACCAGCATCGCGCCGGCGGCCGAGGCGCCTCAGGATGCAACCTCTGACGAGCAGCGTCCGTCCGCGCTCGAGCGGCCATTCGAGTCGCCCGTGTTCGACGAGCGCAAGGTCAGCCAGCTCGAGCGCTGTCTCGTTCGCTCCGCGAGCCGATGCGATCAGCGCGCGGGAACGGGCTGCGGTCGCTCGCCCCCACGGGCGGTCGAGCCGATTGGCGTACGCCTCGAGCTCGTCGGCGAGCTCGGTCGCTCCGTCAAGCTCGCCGATCCCTACCAGCGTCTCGATCGCATCCGGGTGGACGGGATGGACAGACCATTCTCCAAGCCCGGTCTCGCGGAGCATTGCGGGGAGCGGCTCTAGGGCTTCTCTTGCTACCTCGAGATTGCCCAGC
>JANNQQ010000367.1:0-2958 GCA_031400835.1 Actinomycetes bacterium
AGGGCCTGAGGCCTCGCACGTGATCGGGGCGGGTCGGGAGGCGGAGGCGACGACGCCGAGAACGGCACCTCCGCGCGACCGTCCCACGGTCGAGGGGCGGACACATCCGTCAGTGGCCATCGATGGCATGCCCACGGCCACGGGATCGGTCGTCAACGCCATGCGCAGCGATCCCGATCGAGGTCGAGCTTCGGTTGGGCGCATCAATTCGCCGTCGCGCAACGCAATGACGGCGAGCGCGTCGCCGGTTGACACCGAAGCCGCACGCAGGACGATTGAGAGCGATCGCTCAAACGTCGTCGTGGCGGGGGTGCCGCCGGGCTCGCGAACGGCTCGCGACTCGTTGGCTCGTCGGAGTGCGGAGGTGCCACCCGCGGGCGTCCGTGGCCGTCCGACATCGGCAACGCGGTATGCGGACGATCGCTTCGCGGATGCATCCGTGCTCCGGTGGCCGGTCATCTCCGCGTTCGTGGCACTCATGATCCTCCTGACGACGGCGGGGGCCGTCGTCAGGAGGGGCACTGCGATCGGGCGTACAATCGATCGGGATGGAGCCCTACTACATCACGACGCCGATCTACTACGTGAACTCGACACCTCACGTCGGGCATGCGTACACGACCATCGCCGCCGACGTCTTTGCTCGTCACCAACGGCAGCGCGGCCGCGACAGCTTCTTCCTCACTGGGGTCGATGAGCACGCCTCGAAGGTGGCGCGGGTCGCCGAAGAGCAAGGCTTGGCGCCACAGGAATACGCCGACCAGATCGCGGAGGTCTGGCGTGCGCTCCCGGCACGGTTGAACGCCGCACCCGACTTCTTCATTCGAACGAGCGATGAGGGCCACAAGACGTTTGTTCAGCAGTTTCTCCAAACCATCCGTGACAACGGTCGTGACGACATCTACCAGGACACCTACGCGGGGTTCTACTGCGTCGGCTGTGAGGCGTTCAAGAACGAGGACGACCTGATCGACGGCAAGTGCCCCGAGCACGACAGGGAGCCCGAGTGGATCGAGGAACGGAACTGGTTCTTTCGCCTGTCGGCCTATCAGGATGCGCTGCTCGAGCTGTACGACGGGCAGGACGCCTTCGTGCTTCCCGGCTTCAGGGCGAACGAGGCCCGGAGCTTCATCGCAGGCGGGCTCCAGGACTTCTCGATCTCCAGGGCAGGCCAGACATGGGGCATCCCGATCCCGTGGGATACCGATCAGGTCGCCTACGTCTGGGCAGATGCACTCGTCAACTACGTGAGCGCCCTGACGTACGCACGACCGGGTGAAGACCTACGACCGAGGTACTGGCCGGCGGTTCGTCACCTCCTCGGCAAGGACATTCTTCGTTTTCACTGCGTCTATTGGCCAGCGATGCTTCTCGCTGCGGGCGTTGAGGTCCCGCGTCAGCTGTTCGTCCATGGGTACCTCCTCCTCGACGACCGAAAGATCTCGAAGTCGCTCGGCAACGTCCTCGATCCGCTCGATCTCGTCGAGGTCTACGGCGCCGATGCTCTGCGGTTTTGGTGTGCACGTAGCGTGTCGTTCGGCCAGGACGGGACCGCGTCGGTCGCCAGTGTCCACGATCGCTACGAGCGTGAGCTCGGCAACGACCTCGGAAACCTCCTCTCGCGGACGACGGCGATGATCGCGAGATATCGCGGAGGCACCCTTGCGGCGGTGCCGTCGGACATCTCGCCGGTCAAGGCCGTCCTCGAGTCGCGTGGCGATGATGTCGCCCGCCGTCTGGACGAGTACGACCTCACGGGAGCGCTCGAGCGAATCTGGGAGGTGGTCCGCGCGCTCAACAAGCACGTCGAAGCATCCGCGCCCTGGCAGCTCGCGAAGGACGAGGCCCGCGCGGCCGAGCTCGACGCTGTGCTCTACGACCTCGTCGATGGGCTACGGGTTGTCGCGACGGCTCTCGCTTCCTACTTGCCCGAGACAGCGCCTTCGATTCTGGCCGCCTTGCGGCAGCCTGCAGATCTCGGCTGGGATCGCGTGGCATATGGGCTCACTGACGCGGTCGAGGGGATCGAGCCGGCCGCGCCGCTCTTTCCCCGGGTCGAGGCCGCGGCTTCGGCCTAGAGGCTGGACGCAGACCTCGGGTGACAGACAGCCACGCGCATCTCGACGCCTGCGACGAGCCTGCGGACGTCCTTGTTTCTCGGGCACGAGCCGCAGGGGTTGAGCGGATCGTGACCATCGGAACCGGGATCGACTCCTGTTATCGCGCCCTTGCGATCGCCGAAGCGCACGAGGGGGTCGTCGCTGCGCTCGGAATCGACCCGCATCAAGCGTCCTCGCCCGAGGCCGCGAGGGTTGCCGAGCTTTCAGCGTTGCTCGACCATCCGAAGGCTGTCGCTGTGGGCGAGACTGGTCTCGATGGCTTCCACACGTTCGCGTCGATGCCTGACCAACGTCGACTCTTCGACGCTCAGCTTGAGCTTGCCGATCAGCGCGGATTGCCCGTCGTGATTCACAGCCGAGAAGCCGACGACGAGACCCGCGTTGCCCTCTCGCCTTTCCGCGGAACGGTCATCCTCCATTGCTTCTCATCGCCAGGGCTATTGGAGTGCGCGCTTGAGCGAGACTACTACGTCTCCTATGCTGGCAACGTAACCTTCTCGAAGGCGGGCGATCTCCGCGCGACAGTCGCCAGGATCCCCGCCAATCGACTCCTCGCCGAGACCGATAGCCCATACCTCGCCCCACAACCCCTACGAGGGCGGCGAAACGAGCCCGCCAACGTCGTCCATACCCTCGCGGCACTTGCACGCGAGCGCGGCGACGATGTCGATGCACTCGCCGCAACGATCGACGAGAACGCGCGGGTGGCCTTCGGGTTGGCATGAACAGGGTCGTCCCCAAGAAGGCGTACGGCCAGCACTTTCTCGCCGATACGAACATCCTCGGCGTGATCGGTCGGCTCGCGACGCCTGAACCGACAGACGTCGTACTGGAGGTC
>JANNQQ010000368.1:0-4374 GCA_031400835.1 Actinomycetes bacterium
CACTGGAGGACCGGGCGCGTCTTGCCGGGATGCGGCCAGTCCTACTCCTACAGTCCAGACTTCAGTCTGCACTGAGGGAACGGGCGCGCGACCGCGTCTCTTTCCAGTCCAGACTTCAGTCTGCACTGTGGGAACGGGAGCGCGGCTACGTCTCTTTCTTTCCAGTCCAGACTTCAGTCTGCACTGTGGGAACGGGAGCGCGGCCACATCTTTGCGGTAACGCTGTGCGCACCCTCCAGTGCAGACTGAAGTCTGGACTGGCGCCACGTCTAAGCGGCACCGCTGTGCTGGACTGGGGACAGGGGGACACGCCCAAGCGGCACCGCTGTGCGCGCTCTAAGGCGCGCGCGAATGCACCGGCTTGGTTAGCACTCTGGCGCTTCCGCACCTCCGCGCTTATGATGAGCGATTCGGGGGGGAGTGTTGGAAGAAGGGCCGCTGTTGGACAATATGCGCGTTCATACCTATCCCGCTGCGCTCGGGGCGCTTCGCGTCCTCCGGCGTCAGTTGTGGATCGTCATCGTCACGACCGCGCTCGTGACGGGGCTCGCCGTCTTCATGGCGACGCGCCAGCCTGCGCAGTATCAGTCCACGTCAGTGGTGCTGTTGAAGTTCCAGACCCTCGCGAGCGGGCTCACAGGAATCCAGAACTTCTCGAGCGTGTACCAGGATTCGACGCGCGTCGCGACGACACAGACCCAGATCGCGATGTCCCCAGCCGTTGCAGGCCGTGTCCAGACACGCCTCGGCAGTGGGTACCGGCTTGGGAGCGTGTACGTCACGGCGGCTGGCGACTCTGATCTCCTCTACTTCACCGTGACCGGCGATGACCCCGACCGCGCCCAACGGGTCGCGACGGTCTACGCGCAGGAGTACGTCGCCTACAGGCAGGAGTTGGATACGAGCTCTCTCGTTGCGGCGCGACTCGAGATCCGCGGCCGTATCGATGAGCTTGAGCAGAGTGAGCTCAGGAGCACACCCCTCGTCACCAGGCTCATCGAGACCGAGCAGCAGCTCCGCACGATGGAGGCGTTGCAGACCTCGAACGCCGCGCTTCTGCGCGCCGCCGGCCCTGGCTATCAGACCCAACCAAAGCCGACTCGCAACGCCGTGCTCGGGGTCATCCTCGGGCTGATGCTCGGGATCGGGCTTGCGTTTGCGCGGAGCATGCTCGACACCCGCGTCAGAGTTGCCGCAGATGTGGACGAGGCGCTCGGGCTCCCGATGCTCGGGCGGATTGCCGCGCCGCCGAAGAAGGTGAGCTCGGCCGGGACGCTCGTGATGCTTGCGAAGCCAAATGGTCAGGACGCCGAGGCGTTCCGCGTGCTTCGCTCCAACCTGGACTTCGTCAACCTCGACCGCGGTGCGCGCACGATCATGGTGACGAGTGCGCTCGAGAGCGAGGGGAAATCGACCACCGTCGCCAATCTCGCTGTCGTTCTTGCCCAGGCGGGCCGGCGCGTTGCGGTTGTGGATCTCGACCTGCGGCGACCAGCGATCCACCGTTTCTTCGGTCTCGATCCCGCCCGGCCGGGCCTGACCTCGGTAGTACTCGGTACGGAGACGCTCGATCAAGCGCTCATCCATGTGCCGCTGGGCCGGCCGTCTCCTCGCGCCACGTCAGTCCCTGTCCTCGAGCCTCCCCAGGCGAACGGGAACGGCAACGGCAACGGCAGTGCGACCAACGGCGCCCGCGCTGCCTCGGGTGGGCGCCTCGACGTGCTTCCGGCCGGACTCGTACCTCCCAATCCAGGAGACTTCGTCACGAGTCCGAGACTCGACCTTGTCCTTCGCGAGCTCGCTGAGCGCTACGACGTGGTGCTGATCGACACTCCACCCCTTCTTTCGGTCGGAGACGCGATCGCACTCAGCGCGAAGGTCGACGGAATGGTCTGCGTGGCGCGCCTCAACCTGCTCAAGCGTCAGAACCTCGAGGAACTCGACCGCGCCTTGGCTACGTGCCCCACGATCAAGCTCGGCTACATCGTCACGGGCGCTGACAAGGACGATGGGTACGCGTACTCCAGCCACGGTTACCACGGACGCGGATTCGACTATGACGTTGCGCCCGCGGCAGCGACGCCACAGCGGGAGACGGTGCGGTGACATCGCCCACCGGCGTCCAGGGGAGGAACGCCGGATTGGATCGCACGACAGGTGCGAGACCAGACAGCCGGCTGTCTCCGGACCGCGCTACCGAATCGCAGCCCGCCGCGACAGCCACTCGACGGCCCCGCAGGCGGGGCGACGTCGTCCGCCGAAAGCTCATTGCCGCCGACGTCCTCGGTCTCATTGCTGCGTTCGGGATCCTTCAGCTCCGGCTGGGAACCTCGAGCGGTCAGGATCGGGTGGGATTTGACCAGGAGCTCATCCTCTTTGCGCTCAGCCTGCCGCTCTGGATCGTGCTCGCCCGAGGGATCGGGCTGTACAGCCGTGACGAAGAACGACCCGAGCACACAACAGCCGACGATCTGCTCGGCCTTGTCGCCCTCGTCACCATTTCGGTCTGGCTTCTCTTCGTGGTCTCGTACGTCACCCAGCTCGCGAGTCCCGATCTCGAGAAGTGGGTGATGTTCTGGGCTCTCGCAATTGCCTGCGTCTTTGTCGCGCGCGCAGTTGCGCGGCTGATCGCCCGCGCGAGCCCCGACTACATCCAGAACGCCGTCATCGTGGGCACCGACCGGACGGGTCAGATCGTGGGTCGCAAGCTCGTGCAGCACCCCGAGTTCCGGATCAACCTCGTCGGCTTCATCGACGCATCGCCTCGGGAGCTCCGCCCCGATCTTGCCTCGATTCCCGTGATCGGGGCCGCTGACGACCTGCTCGAGATTGCCGAGCTATATGGGCTGGATCGTGTGTTCGTTGCCTTCTCGGGGGCGACCGACCGGCACATGATGCAGATCTCGCGCCGGCTCCAGCTCGCGGGCGTCCAGGTCGACATCGTGCCTCGCATGTTCGAAGCGCTTGGCCCCAACGCGATCCTCAACTCACTCGAGGGGACGCGTCTTGTGAGTCTCACGCCGATCCACATCAGCCGCGATGCCCTGTTCCTCAAACGTGTCATGGACGTTGCGATCTCGACGGTCGTTCTCGTGCTCCTCGCCCCGGTGATGCTGGCGATCGCAGTGTGGGTCAAGCGCGACTCTCCTGGCCCGATTCTCTTCCGCCAGCGGCGGCTTGGGATGGATCAGCGGGAGTTCACGGCGCTCAAGTTTCGCTCGATGGGCGCCGACACGTCCACCGACGCGCATCGCGCGTACATCCGCGAGGCGATGGATGCCGAGGCGACTCCCCAGGGGAGCGGTCTCTTCAAGCTCGAGCGGCCCGACGTCGTCACACGTTCGGGCGCGTTCCTTCGCAAGACCAGCCTCGACGAGCTTCCGCAGCTGTTCAACGTCCTGCGCGGCGACATGTCGCTCGTGGGTCCGCGACCCTGCATCCCCTATGAGACAGAGCTCTTCGAGGAGCATCACTTCGAGCGCTTTTCGGTTCCAGCTGGGCTCACCGGCCTGTGGCAGGTGAAGGCACGGGCGCACTCGACGTTTGTCGAGGCGCTCGAGCTTGACGTTCTCTACGCGCGTAGCTGGTCGTTCTGGGGTGACATGCTGCTCCTGCTCCAGACACCAGGTCAGGTCTTGCGTCCAAAGGCAACCTCGTGAGCACCGCGCCGTTGCGCGTTGCCGTCGTCGGGCTCGGCTACTGGGGCCCGAACCTCCTCCGCAACCTCGTTGAGCTCGAAGATGCCGAGGTCGTGACCATCTGCGACACGCGCGAGGAGCGGCTCGAGCACTGGGGACGCCGCTACCCGGCAATCACGCGGACGACCTCGTACCTCGAGGTGCTCGAGAATGACGGCGTCGACGCGGTTGTGATTGCGACGCCGGTGTCGACACATTTCGAGCTCGCTTCGCACGCGCTCCAGTTCGGCAAGCACGTGTTCGTCGAGAAGCCGCTCGCTGCAAGCGTCGCAGAGGCATCCGAGCTCGTCCAGCTCGCCCGCCGCGCCGGGCGCGTGCTCATGCCGGGCCACACGTTTCTCTACAGCCCGCCGGTCGTCTACATCCGGGAGCTGATCGAGTCGGGTGCGCTTGGAGACCTCTACTTCATCTCGACGAGCCGCGTGAACCTGGGGCTCCATCAGCCCGACGTGAGCGTGATCTGGGATCTAGGCCCGCACGACTTCTCGATCCTGCGCTACTGGCTCGGCGAGTCCCCAGACAGCGTGTCGGCCATCAGTCGCGCCTGCGTCATGCCTGGCACCCCGGACGTCGCGTTCATCAACCTCGGCTACGCCTCAGGCATTGTTGCCCAGGTCGAGCTGGTGGCGAGGTCGAGGGCGTGAACCGCGTCGTGCACCTTGTCGGGCCGCCGTTC
>JANNQQ010000369.1:0-14927 GCA_031400835.1 Actinomycetes bacterium
GTTGGCGATCTTCGTGAGCGAGACAGCTACGACCTTGAGCGCACCCGAGGCCTCGACAAGACCATCCCGCGCGGCCTGCGACTCGAAAGGATCCGCAGGGGGTGCCACGGGCAAGCCCGTATCAGCTACCAAAAGCGCCCGAACCTTCTCGGCAAACGCGGGATGCGTGGTGAGCCCCGTGCCGATCGCGGTACCTCCAAGCGGGATCTGGCCAAGCCGCGGCAGTGCGTCTCGGACACGCGCTGCGCCCTCCCGCACCTGCGCTGCGTATCCGCCGAACTCCTGACCGAGGGTCACCGGAACCGCGTCCATCATGTGTGTGCGGCCCGACTTCACGATCGGGTCGAAGGCCTTCGCCTTCGCCGCGAGGGAGGCCTCAAGCGTCGCGAGTGCGGGAAGGAGATCGTTGACGCACCGATCGAGGGCGGCGAGGTGCACCGCCGAGGGAAAGACGTCGTTGGACGACTGACCCATGTTCACGTGGTCGTTCGCATGAATGCCTTCGCCGGCGAGCGAAGCGATCACCTCGTTTGCGTTCATGTTCGAACTGGTTCCCGACCCCGTCTGGAACACGTCGATCGGGAACTGATCGTCGAACTCGCCAGCAGCGATGCGATCTCCCGCCTCGGCGATTCGCGTTGCCATCTCTCCGTCAAGCAACCCCAACTCAGCGTTCGCACGCGCAGCTGCGGCCTTGATCCGGCCGAGCCAGTGTGCGACGGCCGGCGGAATCGACTCGCCCGACACCGGGAAGTTGCTGATTGCCTTGTCGGTCTCTCCACCCCAGAGCTTGTCCATTAGCTGCGCCGGGTCGTGGGTGTCATCTGGACGTACCGGAATCCCGGATCGATCATCGTTGTCCCTCCTCGAATGCCTCGTCAGCACTCTAACCGCGTCGCCACGCTGTCCGGTTCGGACAGGCTTGCGGCGGTGGTGTCCTTCAGATGTCGCGGGCGGTGGCGAGGAGCTGGTCCCACGCGGTGAGCTTGACGCGGGGACGGCCCTGAGGCTCGCCGGCGCTGCGCTCGGCGGCGTCGATGCGTTGCCAGCCGTCGTTCGTCACGACTTCGACCCCGCGACCCGCGAGAAGCGCATCGACATCGGCCCCAGTAGAGGTGCTGCGCGGGAGAAGGCCCGCGGCTGCGTCGGCTAGCAGGAGCTCAACGGTCTCGGATGCGTCCTTCTTGTTGGTGCCGATCACACCGCTCGGGCCGCGCTTGATCCAGCCCGCGGCGTAGAGGCCCGAGATCGGCTCGCCGCTCTCGTCGATAACCCTTCCGTGCTCATTCGGGATCACGCCCCGCCTACTGTCGAAGGGAAGGTCAGGAATGCCGACCCCGAGATAGCCCACGCTGCGAAGCACAAGTCCGCACGGAACAACCTCTCGCTCATCGGTCGCAACCGCGCGCGCAACACCGGTGTCGTCGACGTCAAGGCGGTTACGCACGATCTCAATCGCCTCGACTCGTTGGTCACCGAGGATGGCGACGGGCGAGGCGAGAAACCGGAGCCGCACGGAGCGGGCGCGACCGTCCGGGAGGCGAGCCGCCGACTCACGCAACACCGTGAGATTCCGCTGCGCCATGACATCGTCCGCCAGCGCAGCCTCACTCGCAGCGTCGAGCACGAGGTCGGCAGGATCGATGACAAGGTCACAGCCTGCAAGCTCGGTCAGCTCGATGAGCTCGGGGTTGGTGAACGCCGCTTGCGCTGGGCCGCGTCGCCCGAGCACGAGAATCTCGCGGATTCCAGCTGCATTGATCGCCGCAATTGCCGCATCTGTCGTGTCGGTCGTCGCGAGCTCGTCCTCCGTCAGCGCGAGCATCCGGGCGACATCGACCGCAACGTTCCCATTCCCGACGACGACGACACGGTCGCACGAAAGGTCAAAGGGGAGGTGCTGAAAGTCGGGATGGCCGTTGTACCAGGCGACGAAGGCTGTGGCGGGCCAGGAGCCCACGAGGTCTTCGCCCGGAATCCCCATCCTCCGATCGGTCTGCGCGCCGAATGAGTAGACGACCGCGTCGTACATCTCCGTCAGCTCGGAATGGCTCAGGTCGCGGCCGATTTCAACGTTGCCGAGGAACCGAAAGCCTGGTCTTGCGGCGATCTTCTCGAACACCCTCGACACCGCCTTGATCTTCGGGTGATCCGGCGCGACGCCGAGTCGGACAAGGCCCCATGGGGTTGGCAATCGGTCGAAAAGGTCAACCTCAACCGGCAGGTCGGCGGCCAGGAGTTGGCCTGCTGCATAGAAGCCCGCGGGCCCGGAACCGATGACGGCGACACGAATTGGGTGCTCGCTCACCCCCTCGATGGTACTGGCCTCCCTTCGTCTGCTCCGCGGCAACCGCGATACTTCCAGGGACGTGCAACCCACACACGCTCAGATCGAGGCGTTCCGCCGCGACGGCTTCGTCGTCCTCGAGTCGTTTCTCCCTGTCGCCGAGGTCGACGCGGTGCGCGAGCATTTCACGCGCGCGTTTGCTCACGACTGGGAGACCGGGCTGCGACCCGATGAGGTGAACTACGAGCCGGGTATCACCCCACCCGACAAGACCCGCCAGCTCTGCAACGTGTGGAAGGCCGACCGGACCCTCGCCGCAACGGTTCTCGCCGCGCGAAATGCCGAGTTCGGCTCACTTCTTGCTGGCGTCCCCGGCTTGCGGCTGATTCAGGACAACGCAATCTGGAAGCCGCCGTCTGGCAAGGCCCTGCTCTGTCACCAGGATGCCGCCTACGTCAACTGGCTTGACCCGCCGAACATGACGACGTGCTGGATGGCGCTCGACGACACCAGCGCAGATGCGGGCACGATCTACTACGTCCGCGGCTCGAACCACTGGCCGCGCGCGGCGGCCAGCGGCGAGTTTCATGCGCCGGATGACTGGCTCGCGCACGTGAAGGCGGCGAAGCCGGCCGACGTCGAGCTCGAACTCGTTCCTATTGAGGTCCCAGCGGGAGGCGCCGCGTTCCACAGCGGATGGACGTTCCACGGTTCGCCCTCGAACGAGCGCGCCGATCGAGAGAGGCGCGCGATCGTGAGCCACATGGTCTCGACCGAGACCCGATGGGCCGAGGGTGAGGCGCCGCATCCGGTCTACTCGAAGTACCGTCGACCCGGAGAGCGTGAACTAGACGAGGCCTTCTTTCCGGTCCTCTGGCGCGAGGATGGTCACAGGAGCGGGTGGCTCGACGACTGAGAACGAGCCTGTGAGTCCCACTCGGATCGGAGAAGACCGACCAGGAGCGAGTCGGAGACCTTGCCCGCGACGATCCAACGCTCGCGCAGAAGTCCTTCATCAACGAAGCCGAGGCGCCTCACGGCTTTCGCAGAGGCGAGGTTCTGCGGATCGAGGTCGGCTTCGATCCGGTTGAGATTGAGTTCCCCAAAGCCGTACTCGACGATCCGCGTCAACGCCTCGTGGTTGTAGCCGTTGCCCCAGTAGAGGCGACCGAGGAAGTATCCAATCTCGGCGCGCCGACTCTCCGCGCTGATTCTGAACAACGTGCACACTCCGATGAGTCGACCGTGACCGCGAAGCGTCACCGCCCACTTGAGCGACTCCTTCGCAGCAAAGCCCTCCGCCTCTGAGGCAATCGACGCTGCGGCCTCACTCACGTCGGCCATCGGGGGGGTTTCCATGTACGTCATCGTCTCCGGGTCGCTCTTGATCCCGAAGATCGATGGTGCATCGCCCTGGACAAGCTGCCGCAGCACGAGCCGCTCGGTCTCAAGCACCGGAAACTCAGTAGGAAACACTGCGCACCTCACCCAACGTTCGCGCCTCAGAAGCCGTACGCACGCGCCCCAGAACTTGGACGTACGCACCTCAGAAGTTTAAAGGGAGGGTTCCCCGGGGAACCGCAGGTTCCCAACTTCAGGGCAGTTAGGGAAAACAGCAGGGCAGTTAATGTGAACAGCCAGAGCCGCAGCCGCCGACCTGGGTGTCTTCGGGCAGCTCTTCGCCCTCGGCAACCTGGAAGGAGTGACCACAACCACAGGATGAAACAGCGTTCGGATTGTCGATCTTGAAGCCCGACTCCGTGATCGAGTTGAGGTAATCGACGCGCGCACCCTTGACATGCTCCGCGCTCTGCGGATCGACGACAACGCGGATCCCGTCGAACTCCATGATGAAGTCGTCAGGCTCGACGCCCGTCGAAAACCCGAGTCCATACTGGAAGCCGGAACAGCCCCCGCCTTCGATCGCGACGCGCAGCACAAGCTGGTCGGCGTCGGGCTCATCGGCCATGAGCTCTCTCACCTTCGCCGCGGCGGCGGGGGTGAGTTCGAGGAGTGTCTCGGTGGGGTGCTCGGTAATCGCCATTGACTGAATCCTACCCGAGCCGCTCAGTGGCGCGCAGCCGCCCAAATGAGCGGACTTTGTGACACCGGCGACCCGCATCAGTAATCGGCTCACGTAGATCATCGTTACATCCCCCGAGAGTGGTAGCTTTCGGCGGGAGCCGCCACACCCGGCGGTGGTGACGCGATGCTCTCGGACTGGCTGCCTTTCCTCATCTACGCGATCTTTGCGGCAATCATCCCCGGCACGATGATCGTTGGCTCGTTCGTCTTTGCCACCCGGCCGACGACCCGGACGAAGCAGCGGATGCTTCCGTTCGAATCCGGGGTAGCGCAGGAGGCGCCTGGCACCGAGCGGCGGTTCACGGTGAGCTTCTATCTCACTGCGATGCTCTTCATCCTCTTCGATATCGAGATCGTGTTCCTCTACCCCCTTGCCGTGCAGCTCGACGCGCTCGGCTGGTTCGGACTCGTCGAGTTCCTCGGGTTCGTTGCGATCCTCGCGGTTGCCTACGTCTACATCTGGCGTAAGGGGGCTCTCGAGTGGCGGTAGAGCCGCGCCGCAGGCTTCCGTTGGTCTCCGACCGTCCGCTTGCCATGGCGGGTCTCAAGACCGAACGCACGTTGTGGCCCAACAAAGGCCCTGGCGTGTTCGAACGTGAGGTCGAGGAGATCGAGGACGCACTTCTCGTGACGACCCTCGAGAAGGCGGTCGCCTGGGCGCAGACAAACTCGATGTGGCCGGACACGTTCGGTCTTGCGTGTTGCGCGATCGAGATGATGTCGATCGTCTCGTCGCGGTACGACATCGCGCGTTTCGGGATGGAGCGCTTCTCGTCGTCACCGCGGCAGGCAGACCTCCTGATCGTGTCGGGGCGCGTGACCCACAAGATGGCCGCACCCCTCCGCCAGGTCTACGACCAGATGCTCGAGCCCAAGTGGGTCATCGCGATGGGCGCCTGCGCGAGCTCCGGCGGGATGTTCAACAACTACACGGTGCTCCAAGGGGTCGACAAGATCGTTCCGGTCGATATCCACGTGCCCGGCTGCCCTCCACGGCCCGAAGCATTGATGGAGGGCATCGTCCGGCTCCACGAGAAGATCAACGCGGGCCTGCCTCCTGCCTACAGCATCCGCGGAGTCGCCGAATGACCTACGACGCAACGCCGGGTCTCGTTGAACAGCAGGAGAGGCACGGTGAGACGACGCTCGTCGTGGATCCCGCCCGCGTCGTCGAGTCGTGCCTGCACCTGCGCGATGAGATCGGCTTCAACGTGCTCGTCGACGTAACCGCAACCGACTACCTGGGCTGGGGCGCCGACGGGGTCGCGGGTTACCTTGGGACACGAGCGGGGCGCGACATCAATGCGAGCGGCTCACAGGGTTTCCAGAGCGTCCCCACGCCTCGGCCAAGTCGCTTTGCGGTGAGCTACCACCTGCTCCGCGTCGGCGACGATGCGGCGCGGGTGCGGGTGCAGGCGTGGCTCGCCGATGGCGACGAGATCGACTCGGTGATCGGAGTCTGGCCCGCGTCCGACTGGTTCGAGCGCGAGGTGTACGACATGTTCGGGATCACCTTCCGCGGTCATCCGAACCTCGTCCGAATCCTCATGTCAGACGACTGGGAAGGCCATCCGCTGCGCAAGGACTATCCCATCGGCGGCGAGCCCGTGCGCTTCTCAGGAGAGATGTGACGGTGTCCGTCTTGCCCGCCACGCGCATCTACGAGGGAACGCGCATCCCGTCACCCTGTCCGACGATCCTCGAGATCGACCCGGCGAAGCACTTACTCGAAGACATCCTCACCATCAACTTCGGGCCGAACCATCCCTCGACCCACGGCGTGTTGCGGCTGATCGTCGACCTCGACGGCGAGCGCATCGCGGGCATCCGCGCGGTGATCGGATACCTCCACACCGGCTTCGAGAAGACGATGGAGCAGAAGACGTACTGGAAAGGGATCACGTATCCCGAGCGGATCGACTACCTCTCGTTCCAGTCGAACGAACTCGTCTTCGTGCTCGCGATAGAGAAGCTGCTCGCGCTCGAGACACCTGAGAAGGCGATCTGGATGCGCATGTGCCTGGCGGAGTTCAACCGGATTCACTCACACCTCGTGTGGCTTGGCACCTCGGCGCTCGAGATCGGAGCAATCTCGATGTTCTGGTACGCGTTCCGCGAGCGCGACATGATTCTCGACCTGTTCGAAATGGTGACGGGAGTGCGGATGCATACCCGCTACTTCCAGGTCGGCGGCCTCGCAGAGGACATCCCAGAAGGGTTCTACGCGCAGGCTCGCGCCGCGGCGAAGCGCATGCCGGATGCCGTCGACGACTACGAAGGGCTGCTCGACCGCAACAAGATCTGGCTCGAGCGGACGAAGGGGATCGGCCTGCTGTCGGCCGACGACGCGCTAGCGCTTGGTCAGTCCGGGCCTATGGTGCGCGCCTCCGGGATCAATTGGGATCTACGACGAGCGATGCCGTACCTCGCATACGAGGAGGTCGAGTTCGACGTCCCCGTCTACGAGAACGGCGATGTCTACGACCGTTACAAGGTCCATATGGACGAGATGCGGCAGTCGGCGCGCATCGTGACCCAGTGCCTCGACCGCCTTGAAGCGCTGCGCGGCACACCCTGGATCGCTGACGATCGCAAGGTCGTGCTCCCGCCGCGCGAGGAGCTCCACACCTCGATGGAGTCGCTGATCCACCACTTCAAGATCGTCACCGAGGGTTACCGCGTCCCCGAGGGTGAGGTGTACGTCGCAATCGAGTCGGCCCGCGGCGAGCAGGGTTGCTACCTCGTGTCGGATGGTGGCCCAAAGCCCTGGCGCGTCCATTTCCGCGCCCCGAGCTTCGCCGCACTGCAAGCGACCGCCACGTGCGTTCGCGAGACCTCGATCGCCGACATGGTCGCAGTGGCCGCGTCTCTTGACCCGGTCATGGGAGACGTCGACCGATGAGCGCGACCCTCTACGACGCCGTCCAGAAGATGCGGGCGCAGTATCCGGATCCTCTTTCCGCAGTCCTCCCGGCGCTGCAACTCGCGCAGGAGCGCGCGGGCGGGTGGCTGTCCGAGGCGACGTTCCGCGAGGTCGCCGAGGCACTCGACGTGACGCCCGCCTACTGCCTCTCGATCGCTTCCTACTACGACCTGTTCCGGCTTGAGCAGGTCGGGCGGGTCCAGGTCGAAGTCTGCACCAACATCTCGTGCGCGGTCAACGGCGCGCAGGGTGTCATCGATGCCTTCGCAAGCGAGCTCGGCATCCACGTCGGGGAGACCACCAAGGATGGCGTGTTCACGCTGCGCGCAGTGGAGTGCCTTGGTGGGTGCGGTTGGGCGACGGTGGTCGCGGTCAACAACCGACATCGGCTGCATGTCAAGGCCGATGATGTCCCGGGGATTATCGAGGAGCTGCGCAGTGAGCAGTAGCGCACCGACGGCATCCGAGGTCATTTTCGCCGGCACCAATGGCGGCGCGCTGACGCTGATCTCAGACTACGAGGCCGTCGGCGGTTTCACGGCGCTTCGCCGCGCCCAGGGGATGACCCCCGACGAGTTGATCGAGGAGCTGAACGCCTCAGGCCTGCGTGGCCGGGGGGGCGCGTTTTTCCCAACCGGGCGCAAGTGGAGTTTCGTTCCCAAGCCCGACAAGATTGACAAGCCGCACTACCTCGTGATCAACGCAGACGAATCGGAGCCCGGCACGTTCAAGGATCGAGAGATCATGCTGCGCGTTCCATTCCGCTTCCTCGAGGGATGTGTGATCGCAGCAAAGGGGATCGAGTCGAAGCACGTCTTCATCTACATCCGCGGCGAGTACGAGCGCGAGTTTGAGGTACTGGTCGATGCGTTGGAGCAGATGCGCGCGAAGAAGCTTCTTGGCGACGTCACGATCGTCATCCATCGCGGCGCCGGTGCATACATCTGCGGCGAGGAGACGGCGCTCCTCGAATCGCTCGAGGGTAAGCGCGGACAACCCCGCACCAAGCCGCCGTTCCCTGCGATTGCGGGCCTCTACGCGTCGCCAACCGCCGTCAACAACGTCGAGTCGATCGCGACCGTCCCGCCAATTCTCGAGCTCGGTGGGGCGGAGTACGCAAAGCTTGGCGTCGAGAACTCGACCGGCACTCGCGTCTTCTCGCTCTCGGGGAATGTGGAGCGCCCCGGGAACTACGAGCTTCCACACGGCTATCCGCTCCGCGATCTCATCTTCGACATCGGTGGCGGCGTTGGCGAGGGTCGGACGCTGAAGGCCGTGATCCCCGGGGGATCATCCACCGCGATCCTCACTCCTGCCGAGGTCGAGACGGCTCTGCTCGATTACGACGCGCTTGCGAAGTTGGGCACTGCGATCGGATCGGCAGCCGTGATCGCCCTCGACGACCGCTGCTGCATCGTCCAGCTTGGCGTTCGAATCTCCCAGTTCTACGAGCACGAGTCGTGCGGGAAATGCACGCCGTGCCGCGTCGGGACCCGCTGGACGACGCAGATCCTCAAGAAGATAGAGGCGGGACGCGGCGAGCATGCCGACCTCGATCTCCTCATTGACGTCGGTGGCCGGGTGAACGGAACCTGTCTTTGCCCGCTCGGAGACACCGCGATGATCGCCATCGCGAGCTATGTCTCGAAGTTCCGCGATGAGTTCCTACAGCACATTGAGGAAGAGGGTTGCCCATACAGCGGCGGTTCCTCCCTGGAGGGGATCATCGCGCCGACCGACGTTCACGCCGCGCACCTGGCGCACGCGAACATCGAGCGGCGCCTGGAGGTCCTGCGATGACGGTCGGGCTTGCAGGAGCCCAGT
The DNA here is from genome assembly GCA_031400835.1 of Actinomycetes bacterium. Lineage (GTDB taxonomy): Bacteria > Actinomycetota > Thermoleophilia > Gaiellales > Gaiellaceae > Gaiella. The sequence continues at coordinate 9,120 of JANNQQ010000369.1, forward strand.
CCAGACTTGAGTGCAGGCCGGAGCCTGGACTGCGGCTAGGGGTTGCCAGATGAGCGAATTCGTTCGATTGACGATCGACGATCGCGAGATCGAGATCGTCAAGGGCACCGGGCTCGTCGAAACGGCTGCGGCGGCGGGGATCGAGATTCCCGTGTTCTGTTACGAGCCACGCCTCGGGCCACCCGTGGGCGCTTGTCGCATGTGTCTCGTCGAGGTCGAAGGGATGCCGAAGCTCCAGGCTGGTTGCACGCTGAGCGCGCAGGACGGCATGGTCGTGCGTACCGCCGCAACCTCAACGAAGGCGGCCGGAGGCCAGAACAGCACGCTCGAGTTCATCCTCGTCAACCACCCTCTCGACTGCCCCGTCTGCGACAAGGGCGGTGAATGCCCGCTTCAGGATCTCACCTTCCGGTACGGCCCAGGGTCGACGCGGATGACGTTCGAGAAGCAGACGTTCGAGAAGCCGATCCCGGTCTCGCCACTGATCGCGCTCGATCGTGAGCGCTGCATCCTGTGTTACCGCTGCACCCGCTTTTCGAGCGACGTCGCCGAGGACGACCAGCTGATTGCGCGCAACCGTGGTGCGTTCACCGAGATCGCAACCTTCGCCGAGGATCCGTATCGCGCACCGTTCTCCGGAAACGTGATCGAGCTGTGCCCGGTTGGAGCGCTCACGTCGACGCAGTACCGGTTCGTGGGCAGGCCGTGGGAAATCCAGTCGGTACCTACCGTGTGTGGCGGCTGCTCCGCGGGCTGCAATATCCACGCAACCACCCGTGACGGCAAGGTCAAGAGGATCCAGTCGCGGAACCATCCCGAGCTCGACGGCGGTTGGCTGTGCGACAAGGGGCGCTTCTCGTACCCGCATCTCTATGCCGACGACCGCATTGCCGAACCGCTCATCCGCGGTGATCAGGGGCTCGAGCCCGTCACCTGGGATGCAGCCCTCGACGAGGCCGAGCGACTGCTGCGCATTGCGGGGAGCCACGTCGTCACCGCTCTGTCGGGTGGAGAGACAACGGAGCTCGCCTATGGTCTCGGCCGACTGATGCGCGGCGGCCTTGGTGCACACTCGGCCGTACTCGCCGAGTCGACGTCGTCGGCGCTCGACGCGTTCCGTGCGCCGCTCTCGACGATCGGTTCGGCCGAGCTCATCGTGATCGTGGGCGACGAAGCTGTCGTCGACCGCGTTGCCATCGTCGATCTCTGGCTCAAGCAGGCCGGTCGCAACGGCGCGGAGATTGTCACCATCGGCGCGGCGGGCTCGATCAAGGTCGCCCCTGGGAGCGCAGCCCAGACGCTTGCCGACCTCGTCGCCGGAAAGACCAACCTCGCGAAACGCTTGCGCAGCTCTGAACGGGCTGTGCTGATCTGGTCTGGCCCCGGTGGAGGTGGCGGAGCCCGCCTCGCGGAGGCTGCGCAAGCGCTCGGCTTTGCCGAGAAGCCTGGCTGTGCAGCCTTCCACTTGCCCTCCACATCGAATGGCCGTGCAGTCGCAGAGGCGTGGGCGGCCGCGGACGACGGTGACGAGAGCGATCCGGAGCACATCGCCCTGCTTGTTGTCTCGGGCGACGACGCCGCGGCCTCGCCCGGCGTGCGTGCGCTTGCCGAGCGCGCAGACGCGGTCATCGCGATCACGATGTTCCACGGTCTCGCCGTGGGGTGGGCCGACCTCGTTCTTCCGGCTACCTCCTCGCTCGAGCGTGAGGGAACGACCATGAATCTCGAAGGACGCATTCAGCGGCAGCGCCGCGCGGTCATCGCACCGGTTCCGGACGAGCTGGCCTGGATCGCGAAGCTCGCTGCCCGGTTCGACGTCGAGCTCTCACCGCATGCCGCCGTCGTCTTCGACGAGCTGTCCGAGAAGCTGTACGGCGGTCTCGCGCTCGACGAGCTCGGCGACCAGGCGCCGCTCACCCCGCGAAGCCCCTACGTCGCTCCCGAACCGAGCGCCGTGGCATATGCACCTGGGGCGACTGTGCCTAGGGAGGATCACGTGCTCGACGAGCTTCGCCTCCTCCCCTACCGGCCGCTCTTCTCAGGACCCCACGTCGAACGCGTTGCAGAACTCCAGTTCCAGCGGCCTCCCGCTGAGGTGGCGCTGTCGAGCGCGGACGCCGAGCGACGCGGAATCGGTACCGGCGACGCCGTCACAGTCCGCTCGAACGGAACCTCCGTCGTATTGCGGGCGCGGGTGGATCGACGGCTCATAGAAGGTGTTGCGCGCATCGCAGTTGAGCACGCCGGGGATCTCCACCAGCAGGTCGAGGTGGTGAAGGCATGACGAACTGGTTGCTTGTCGCCGGCACGGGCGCGAACGGTGAGACCTGGTGGATCGCCGCGATCAAGGCAGTCATCGTCATCAACCTTGTCCTTGCCACCTTCGCATACCTCACGCTCGCCGAGCGAAAGGTCATGGGACGGATGCAGCTGCGCTACGGCCCGAACCGCGCAGGCAAGTTCGGGTTGCTTCAACCCATTGCCGACCTCATGAAGCTCATCCGCAAGGAGAGCTTCTTCCCTGCTGCAGCAGTCGACAGCCTCTACATCATCTCGCCCTTCTTGGCCGCGTTCACGGCGCTCACGACGTTCTCGGTGATCCCGTGGGGCCCAGGGTGGGTGATCGGTGGCTATCAGGTCAATGGGTACGTCGCTGATCTGCCTATCGCGCTCATTCTCATCTTCGCGATCGGGTCGCTTGGGATCTACGGGTTCATCATCGGTGGGTGGGCGTCAGACTCGAAGTACTCACTCCTCGGCGCCATGCGGACGTGCGCACAGCTTGTGTCGTACGAGGTGTCACTCGCGCTCTCCGTACTTGGCGTCGTGATGATGGCGAAGTCGCTATCTCTCGTCGACATCGTCGCCGCTCAGGGCGTGGACGTCTGGTACGTGATCCCCCAGTTCGTCGGGTTTGCGATCTTCCTGCTCGCAGGGACGGCCGAGACGGCGCGTGCACCGTTTGACCTCCCGGAGGCCGAGCAGGAGCTCGTAGCCGGCTACCACACCGAGTACGGAGGGATGCGCTTTGGGCTCTTCTCGATGTCCGAGTACATCAACCTGATCACGCTCTCGGCACTCGCGGTGTCGTTGTTTCTGGGCGGCTGGCACGGGCCACTGCTGCCGGGGCCGATCTGGTTCCTCATCAAGCTCTTCCTCCTCCTCTTCCTCTTCATCTGGATGCGCACAACGTTGCCTCGGCTGCGGTACGACCAGCTGATGCGCTTTGGCTGGAAGATTCTGCTCCCGGCGGCGACCATCAACGCCGTGGTAACCGCGATCCTGGTGGTGTGGCTGTGAGTTCGACGTTCGGGACACTCAAGGGCTTCGGGGTGACGTTCAAACACATCTTCTCGAAGCCCATTACCCAGCAATATCCCGAGTACAAGCGTCCGTTGTACCCGCGCTTCCGCGGCCGGCATCGCCTTCACGTGCACGAGAACGGACTCGAGAAATGCGTTGGCTGTTCGCTCTGCGCGGCCGCGTGTCCCTCTGACTGCATCCGGGTCGTCGCCGACGAGAACACCGCCGACAATCGGGTCTCGGCCGGTGAGCGGTATGCGCGTATCTATGAGATCAATCTCTCGCGCTGCATCTTCTGCGGGTACTGCGAACTCGCATGTCCATTCGACGCGATCACCCTCGGGAACGAGTTCGAGCTTTCGGAGTACGCGCGTGACGACCTGATCTACACCAAGGACATGCTCCTCGACGCACCGATCAAGCAGGTGCCGATCCAGGATCCGGGTCTCTACGACACTCCAATTCCCGCCTACAAGAGCTCGTCGTAGCGCATGGGCAACGTCGTCGTGTGGATCATCTGGTTCGTCGCCGCGACGGCGTGCATCCTCACCGCCTTGCGGGTCGTGACCGCGGTGAACCCGTTCTCGTCGGCCCTCTCGTTGATCGGAAACCTCGCCTCACTCGCCGTGCTGTACCTGCTCGCGTCCGGCGAGTTCGTCGCTGCAGCGCAGGTGCTTGTGTACGCGGGCGCGGTGATGGTGATGTTTCTCTTCGTGCTTGCGTATCTCGGCGGTCGCGCCGACGCACCGTTCGCCGGCGGCACTCGAGGCTTCCAGTACGCCTCGATCGGCGCCTCGGTTGCGCTCCTGGCGGTGACATTCGTCGCGCTCGCGATGGACGCGGGGGACTACCTATCCGATGAGGCCGACATCGAGCGGAGCTTTGGTAGCCCACAAGAGATGGGTCGCCTGTTCCTCACTGACCACCTGCTGGCCTTCGAGATCACGTCGATCGTGTTGTTGGCCGCCGCCGTTGGCGGGGTCATCCTCGGGACCCGCGCTGGTGCTGAGGATGACCTGGATGCAGAAGCCGGGAGCGCAACATGAGCGGCCCAGGGATCCCGTTCTACCTCGCGGTCTCGGCGCTGCTCTTCTCGATCGGAGCGATGGGCGTGCTCCTTCGGCGCAGCGTGCTGATCGTCTTGCTCTCACTTGAGATCATGTTGAACGCCTCCAACCTCGCGCTCGTGGCGTTCTCGCGCCTGTACGGCACGATGGACGGTCAGGTCTTCGCGCTCGCGGTGATGGCAGTTGCTGCGGCCGAGGTGTGTGTCGGGCTTGGGCTGATCGTTGCGATCGCGCGGCGCAAGATGGACCTCGACGTCGACACCTTCACGGAGCTTCGCGGGTAGATGGCCGTCGGCGGCTGGATCTGTCTCCTCGCGCCGCTTGCGGGCTTCCTCGCGATCATGTTCGCGGGTGAGCGCATCACGCGCCGGCAGGCTGGGATCATCTCAACGGGTTCTGTGTTTGTCGGTTTTGCGGGTGCTTTGTGGGCCTTCTTTGCCTCGCTCGGAGAGCACCCGGATGAGCGCTCGGAGCTCTCGACCGCCTGGACGTGGTTGGGCGCGGGTCAGTTCAACGTCTCGCTCGAGATCCTTGTCGACCCGCTCTCCCTCGTGATGATGCTCGTCGTCACGGGGGTCGGCGGTCTCATCGTTCTCTACTCGAACGGCTATATGGCGGGCGACGACGAGGAGAGGCGCTACTTCGCCTACATGGCGTTCTTCGTGTTCTCGATGCTGATGTTGGTGCAGGGCGGAAACCTCCTGCTGCTGCTTGTCGGCTGGGGTCTTGTCGGGCTAGCGTCCTACCTGCTGATTGGGTTCCATCACGAACGCGCGTCGGCGATCGCGGCGGCCAAGAAGGCGTTCGTGATCAATGCGATCGGAGATGCAGCCATTGCGCTCGCGCTGTTCCTCGCGATCGCCAAGGTCGGCTCGCTCGACTACGGTGCCGTGTTCGAGGCGGCCGAGAGCGGGGCGCTCTCCGACAAGGTCGTCGCCCTGATCGCACTTGGGCTCCTGGCCGGTGCTGTGGCGAAGTCGGCGCAGATCCCTTTCCACACGTGGCTACCAGACGCGATGGAGGGGCCAACCCCGGTCTCGGCGCTCATCCACGCAGCAACGATGGTGACCGCAGGGGTGTATCTGATCTGCCGCGCACATCCCGTGTTCGAGGCTGCGCCGGACGTGCAGCACCTCGCTGCGATCCTCGGTGTCGTCACGCTGCTCGCCGCAGGACTGATCGCGCTCGTGCAGTGGGACATCAAGCGCGTGATCGCCTATTCCACGATGTCACAGATCGGCTACATGTTTGTCGCAGCGGGAATCGGTGCCTACAGCTTCGCAATGTTTCACCTTGTAACGCACGCGTTCTTCAAGGCGCTGCTCTTCCTCGCCGCGGGAATCATCATCCATCACCTAGACGGGGAGCAGGACATCCGCAAGATGGGCGGCCTCCGCAAGACGATGCCGTTCACGCATGCCGTCTTCCTGATCGGGAC
>JANNQQ010000370.1:0-10611 GCA_031400835.1 Actinomycetes bacterium
GTCCGGTTTCCTCGACGAACGCCACCGCTTCGTCTGGGTCGGTGAGGTGAACCTCGCCCGAGCCATGGCCATCCTCGATGCCGCCGAGTGTCCCGATTTCTCCCTCGACCGTTACGCCGCGTTCGTGGGCGTAGGCGACGACCTCCTTGGTGACGGCGACGTTGTACTCGAATGAGGAAGGTGTCTTGCCGTCTGCCTCGAGCGAGCCATCCATCATCACGCTCGTGAAACCAAGCTCGATCGCAGAGATGCACGTAGCAGGCTCGTTGCCATGATCGAGATGCAGCGCAACGGGGATCTCGGGATAGAGCTCGGTCGCAGCCTGCATGAGGTGCCAGAGAAACAGGTCGTTCGTGTAGGCGCGCGCACCGCGCGAGGCCTGGATGATCACGGGCGAGGCGGTCTCCCGCGCGGCCTCCATGATCGCCTGGATCTGCTCCATGTTGTTGACGTTGAACGCTCCGACGCCGTAGCCGCCCGTTGCGGCCTCGTCGAGGAGTTGGCGCATCGAAACCAGCGGCATGTTCTTCCCTCCCTCGTGATTCGCCTTGAACTGCACCTTCTACGGTACTACCGGCCGACCAACGAGGGGTTCAGGTCGTGCCCGGTGGTGTCGATTCCCCAGAGGTGGTAACGTTTCTCGCGATGACGCAGCTTCTTACGTAACGCAGGGAGCACCGCGGCGAACGCCGCGTCGTCTCCCCTTGAAGCCTCTCAGTTGAGAGGCTTTTTCATTTCTCGGCGAACAAAGAGGGACAGTGGAACGCTACGACCCGCAGGCAATCGAGGAGAAGTGGCAGCGCGTCTGGGAGGACGAGCAGGCGTTCGTCGTCCCCAACCCTGTCTCAGGTGAGAGCGAACCGGACGCGACGTACATCCTTGAGATGCTCCCGTACCCCTCGGGCGAGCTGCATATGGGGCATGTCTTCAACTACACGCTCGGGGACGTGTTCACGCACGTGCGCCGACGCCAGGGGATGACGGTGCTGCGACCGATGGGGTACGACGCGTTCGGGCTCCCGGCCGAGAACGCGGCGATCCGCGAGGGGGGACATCCGCGCGTCATCACCAATCGCAACATCGAATCGATTCGTCGTCAGATGCGCCGCATGGGCTGGGCGATCGACTGGTCGCGCGAGGTCTCGACCTGTGAGCCGGAGTACTACCGCTGGACGCAATGGATCTTCCTGCGCTTCTTCGAGAAGGGACTCGCCTACCGCAAGGAGGCGCCGGTCAAGTGGTGCCCCAACGATCAGACGGTGCTTGCGAACGAGCAGGTCGTCGATGGGATGTGCGAGCGTTGCGGTGCCGAGGTCGAGTCGAAGAGCCTGACCCAGTGGTTCTTCAAGATCACCGATTACGCCGACGCGCTCCTCGACGAGATGGAGCTGCTCGAGCAGTGGCCCGAGCGCGTGCTCACGATGCAACGCAACTGGATCGGCCGGTCGGCGGGTGCGCGCGTCCTCTTCAGCGTCGCCGAGCTCGGTGACGAGCTGCCCGTGTTCACGACGCGACCCGACACTCTCTTCGGCGCCACGTTCTTCGTCATCGCGCCGGAGCATCCGCTCGTGTCGAAGCTGGTTGCGGGCACCGAGCACGAGGCCGCCGTGGCCGAGTACGTGCGGCACACGTCGGCCCGCTCAGCGGTCGAGCGCGAGGCGAAGGAGAAGGACGGCGTCTTCACAGGCCGGTTCGCCGTCAACCCTGTCAACGGCGAGCAGATCCCGATCTGGGTCGCCGACTACGTCCTGATGGAGTACGGCACCGGCGCGATCATGGCCGTCCCCGCGCACGACGAGCGCGATCACGCATTCGCCGAGCGCTACGGCCTCGAGGTCAGGCAGGTCGTCGTCGCGCCGGGTGGAGATGGCGGAGAGATGCCGACGGAGGGTGCCTACGTTGCGCACAGTGATGACGAGGCGCTCGTCAACTCGGGCTCGTTCGACGGCCTCTCCTCACCGGAGGCGAAGCAGGCGATCACCGCATGGCTGGCCGAGCGCGAGCTCGGTGAGGAGACGATCGGCTACCGCCTTCGCGATTGGCTGCTCTCACGGCAGCGCTACTGGGGCTGCCCGATCCCCATTGTTCACTGTGAGAAGTGCGGCATTGTCGCCGTGCCAGACGACCAGCTGCCGGTCGTGCTTCCGGAGGTTGAGGACTTCAAGCCAAAGGGCCGTTCGCCGCTCGCGACCGCGGAGGAGTGGGTGCACACCGCCTGTCCCACATGCGGCGGGGCGGCCATGCGCGAAACCGACACGATGGACACGTTCGTCGACTCGTCGTGGTACTTCCTGCGCTACACCGATTCCGATAACGACAAGGCTCCGTTCGACCGTGAGATCGCGGACAAGTGGATGCCTGTCCGCCAGTACATCGGCGGGATCGAGCACGCCGTTCTGCATCTGCTCTACGCCAGGTTCTTCACGAAGGTGTTGAACGATCTCGGCCTGATCGGTGTGCGTGAGCCGTTTGCGAGGCTGTTCACGCAGGGAATGATCTATCGCGGCGGCGCGAAGATGTCGAAGTCGAAGGGCAATGTCGTCTCGCCTGACGAGGCGATCGCCCGTTACGGGGCCGATGCCATGCGGCTGTACATCCTCTATATGGGCCCGGCCGAGCAAGACAAGGAGTGGCAGGACACCGGAATCGAAGGCACCGTTCGGCTGCTCGAGCGCGTGTGGCGGCTGGCGCAGGAGGTTGCTGCACGAGGGCCCGTCGAAGCACCGGTCGAGGGGGAGCTCGTGCGTGCCTCGCATCGCGCGATCTCGCGCGTCTCCGACGACATTCTGCGGCGGTTCCAGTTCCACACACCCATCGCGGCGCTGTTCGAGCTCGTCAATGAGGTGTATCCCCTGAAGGACGATGTTGCGCGTGCCGGCGAGGTCCGTTTTGCGACCGAGACCATTCTCTCACTGCTTCAGCCCTACGCGCCCCATGTTGCCGAGGAGCTGTGGGCGACGCTTGGTCACGAGCGTCTCTGGCAGACGCCATGGCCGGTGGCCGACCCTGAGCTCCTCGTGCAGGACGTCGTTGAGATCGCCGTACAGGTGAACGGCAAGCTCCGTGACCGACTTCGAGTTGCTTCGGGTACGACAGAGGAGGAGCTCCTCGCGTTGGCGCTCGCTTCCGAAAAGGTCAAGCTGCATCTCGATGGCGAACCACGCAAGACGATCGTTGTGGCAGGCAGGCTCGTGAACATCGTCGTCTGAAGGCGGTGTTCGACCCTTTCGCGACCCTGCTCGATCTGCTTGGGTGCTGTGTCGGGGAGGGCTCGACCGTGTGATGGCGTCGCCTGCGTAACGCCGTCACATTTCTGACACAAAGGCGGCACACGCCTGTGACAGGTTCGCGGCCACGCTTGCTGAGTGATCACACTCACGCGGAAACAGGTGGCGCTGCTCGTGGTGCCACTCTTCGCGCTGCTCGTCGTCGCGGGGTCGAAGCTCTCGGCTTCAGGCGCTGCAAAGAGCCGGCCTCCGGCCGCATCTCTCGCCGTGGTCGACGCGGGTGTGAACGCGGTAGCGCCGCGACTCGTGATTCACGTGGTCGGGGCCGTGCGGCGTCCAGGGCTGTTCCGAGTGAAGGAGGGAGCCCGCGTCGCTGACGCGATCGCCCGAGCCGGCGGGCCGAACAGGCGAGCTGATCTCGCAGCCGTGAACCTCGCCGCGCCGCTCGTTGACGGCCAGCAGGTGCTTGTGCCGCGAACCATCCGGCCGGGTGAGGCGCCGTCGGCGGGAGCCAACCCAGCGGTAGGTCAGAAGGTGAGCCTCTCGAGCGCGACACTCGACCAGCTCGATGAGCTTCCCGGGGTCGGCCCCGTGACGGCGCAGAAGATCCTCGACTGGCGTGCAACCCACGCTCTCAGCTCTGTTGATGATCTCGACGCGATCCCTGGAATCGGCCCTGCGCGGGTGGAGCAGTTACGAGACCTGGTGACCCCGTGAACGAGCGGATCGCGCGCAACTGGCCTGCGCTCCTCCTGGTCTCGACGTGCCTTGGGATCACGCTCACGAACTGGATCCGGTTGCCGACCCTCGCGCTTGCGGGTCTCGCACTCGTGTGCGCGAGCCTGGCCGTGCGCGAGACCGTTGCCGGCCGCCGCTTGGCACTCGCCTCGGCGACCCTCGTGATTGCCGGTCTGTGGTGGGGTGGGCTGCGAACGGTCGCGCTTGAGGAGAGTGTTCTTGCGACGCGCATCGGCGAAACGGCGTCTGCCCGAGTCGTCGTCACAGGTCCCGCGCGACGATCCCAGTACGCGCTTCGCGTGCCCGCGCGCGTGGTGCGGTTCGGTACGACGGCGGTCACCGAGCGGGTGCTCCTTCAGCTTCCCCCCGAGCGGGCTCCACCGCAGGGGGCAGTGCTCGAACTGCGCGCGCGGCCGGTCGAGCCGCGAGGGCCCGAGACCGGCTTCGACGAACGCGGCTGGCTCGCCCGGCAGGGGGTGCACGTCGTGCTCCGCGGGCGGGACGCGAGAATCGTCGGCCGGCGGGGTGGGATCGGTGGCGTTGCCGACCGGCTGCGCGCGCACGTCGAGCAGACACTGGCGAGTGGGACGACCGGCGAGCGCCGAGCCGTCCTCGCGGGAATCGTGCTAGGAGAGGACGCAGGTCTCACGACCGAGCTTCGGGATGCATTCCGCGCCAGCGGTCTCATGCACCTCCTCGCGGTGTCCGGCCAAAACGTGGCCATCACAGCGATTGGCGTCGTTGCCGCGGCGCGGGTTGCGGGGATTGGCAGGTTGACAGGAGAGGCGCTCGCGATCGTGGCGATTCTCGGCTACGCGCTTGCCGCTGGCTGGCAGCCCTCGGTTGTCCGCGCGGCAGTGGCAGGGGTGATCGCATCGCTTGCGTGGCTCACGGCACGGCCGCGCGACCGTTGGCACGCGATGGCGCTCGGAGCTCTGGTGCTGCTCGCGTGGACGCCAGCGACGATCCTTGAGCCTGGCTTTCAGCTGTCGTTTGCTGCGGTTGGCGCGATCTTCGTCGCGGTGCCACGCGTGATGGAGTTCTGGGAGGGCCACCCCGTCCCCCGCAGGCTCGCCGAGCTGCTGACGCTTGCAGCGGTCTGCGGTGCGGTCACCGCACCGATCGTATGGGTGCACTTCGGAGTGATTCCGGTGTGGACCATTCCGGCGAATGTCCTGGCCGAGCCGGCGATGATTCCGCTGATCGGATGTTCTCTGGCCGCCGCGTTGCTCGAGCCTGTCTCGGCCTCGGCGGCGACCTCACTCTCCTGGCTCGCGGGTTGGTGCGCAGCCTGGATCACGTTCGTTGCAAGGCTCGTTGGTGGGCTGCCGGGTGCTCAGATCGGATCTGGACAGGCGGTTGCTGTGCTCAGCGCAGCGGCTGTCAGCGGTTTTGCTCTCGTGCGTTTGCCGCGCTACCGGCGTCGTTCGGCTGTCGTTGTCCTCGCCTCGGTCGTTAGCCTGGCCGGGGTCGGTTGGGTTGCGTTGCACGATCGCACGTCGTGGACGCCGCCAACGGGGCTGCGCATCTCGTTCCTCGACGTTGGGCAAGGTGATGCGATTCTCGTGGAGGCACCCGGGGGTGCCGTGCTCGTCGATCAAGGACCGCCCGAAGCTCGTGTCGCCACCCAACTGCAGCGCCTTGGTGTGCGGTCGCTTACGGCCGTGCTCCTGACACACCCGCAGCGAGATCACATCGGCGGCGCCGCTGATGTGCTGCGGCGCCTCCGGGTCGCGACGATCCTCGACCCCGCACTACCCATGCCATCCGAGGACGAGACGGAGGCCCTCGAGGTCGCTCGCAAACGAGATGTCCCGGTCGTCCAGGTGCGTGCAGGGCAGCACTACCGGATAGGCAGGCTCCGGCTCGACATCTTGTGGCCCGACGAACCGGGCCTCCCGAGCGAAGATCCGAACCTCCGAGCAACCGTTGTCCGTGCGACCTATGGCGCTATCGATGTCCTGCTCACTGCAGACGCTGAATCTGATGTGACGGGGCGACTACGGCTAGCGCCTGTCGAGGTGCTCAAGGTTGCGCACCATGGCTCGGAGGACACGGGTCTCCCCGAGCTCCTGCGGCGCCTCCGCCCACAGGTCGCCATCATTTCGGTCGGCAATGGCAACGACTATGGGCACCCGCGTCCCGAGACGGTCGCCGCGCTCGAGGCTGCTCCCGGCCTTGTGCTGTATCGGACCGACCGCGACGGACGCATCGTTCTCGAGTCGGACGGCCGGACGTTCACTGTGCATACCGAGCGCTAGTACTCTCAACCGCATGAGTTCCCCTGAGCTGGAGCCGGTGTATCTGATCAGCGGCACCGATCGACCCAAGGTCGAGGTAGCGCTCCAGCGGCTGCGAAGGCACTTCGACGACCAGTCGGTCGATCGGTATCACGCATCGACAGTCGATGGTGCGACGATCGTCCAGACCTGTAATGCAGGGACTCTGTTTGGTGACGCCCGGCTCGTGATCGTCGAGGAGGTAGACGGCAGACCCGATGACGACGGACGCCTCCGCGCGACGTGGAAGGCGGCTGATCTGGAGGCAGTCGTCGCATACCTCGCGTCGCCAGCGCCAGGCACGGTGTTGTGTCTTGTAGGGACGGCAGTCAAGAAGGATTCGGCTCTCGCCAAGGCGTGCGTAAAGGTAGGGAGTCTCCTCTCCTACGATGTGAACAAGGGCAAGGCCGCCCAGTGGGCAACCGAGCGGTTCAAGGCGCGTGGCGTGAAGGCCGACCCAGAAGCGTGTGCGCTGCTCGTGCAACTCGTCGGCGAGAAGAACCTGCACGCCCTTGCCGAGGAGGTCGACAAGCTGGTTGCCTGGGCGGGCGCAGATGCGGTGGTGGGCGAGCAGAACGTCGCAGAGCTCGTCGCGCCGGTCGCGGACACACCGATATTCGCGATCACCGATGCATGGGGGCGACGCGAGCGATCCGCGGCGCTTGAGGCGATGGAGGCGACTCTCGATCGGGCTGCCAGGCCACGTCGTGACGAAGTAGCGCGAATGGCTGGCGCGCTTAGCTCCCATCTCGGCAAGCTCCGCCAGATCAAACGCGCGGCTGCAAGCGGGGAGCGACCACGTGAGGCGGCAACGCGAATGAAGCAACATCCTTTCTACGTCGAGAAGCTGTTTCGGCAGGCCGAGGGCTTCACCACGAACGAGCTCGACGATGCCACACTGATCCTTGCGGGGCTCGACCACTCATTGAAAGGCGGGAGCAGACTTGCGCCCGAGCTCGAGGCCCAACGTGCGCTCGCGGCGTTGTCGCGTGAACACGGCCGCTAGGAGCTCGTCGCGCGCGCCGAGCTAGAGGCACGTTCTACCGGTGTGGCTTGCGAGGTCGCGCCTATGCGGCAGCGGCGGTAACAGCGCGCGCGGCTTGCGACTTCTTGCGGGCGGCGGTGTTCTTGTGCAGTGCACCGCGTGCGACCGACCGGTCAACGAGCTTCACGTAGTCGCGATGCGCTACCGCAACCTTGTCGGTGTCGCCATCGGCGATCGCCTCGTTCAGGGTGCGCTCAAGCGTCTTCACGGTTGAGCGGTACCGGAGGTTCTCAAGCCGCTGACGACTCGCAGTCCGGACGCGCTTTTCCTGTTGCTTGATGTTTGGCATACGCGAGGGTGCCCGCTACCTCCGCGGACCGCGGGGATCGTAGCAGAGGTGCCCCGGAGACAATCCGAGCGCCTCCCAACGATCACAGCGGGCCGCCATGACCGGCGAGTTCTACGATGGTCTCTGCCCATGGGGGCCGCCACTCCTCCGCCCCGCTGTCGACACTACCTCGGAAACCGTGACAGGAGTGTCACGACTTTGTGCCAATTGTGTGCCAATTGACCGAACCGAACCCTGACCAGTCTCCTGCCCGCGAGCATCGCCGCCACCTAGCGCGCTCGACGGCGGTATTCGGCGTCGCGACGGGTATCTCGCGCGTTCTCGGTCTCGTGCGCGAGATGGTCGCCGCCTACGCGTTCGGTGCTGCGGGTCGAATCAACGCGTTCACGATCGCGTTTGCGATCCCGAACCTCGTACGGGCGCTCGTTGCCGACTCGGCACTCTCCGGCGCGTTCGTTCCGGTGTTCAGCGAGCTGCTCGAGAAGGGCGAGCGCGTGCGGGCATGGCGGGTCGCCTCGACGATCCTCTGGCTGATCCTTCTCATCACTGCGGCAATGACCGCGCTGTTCGTTCTCATCGCGCCTTTTGTGGTCGGGCTCTTTGGTAATCCCGGTGGTGACCTCGACCTTGCCGTCGCACTCTCGCGCTTGCTCTTCCCGATCGTCGTTTTGCTCGGTCTGTCAGGCGTGGTCGTCGGGATCCTCAACAGCTACGACCACTTCACGGTTCCCGCACTCACCCCGGTTGCGTGGAACCTCGTGATCATCCTCGGGCTCGCAATCGGAGTGCCCTCCGCGGATGGCGACGAGGCCGAGCTCTACTGGTACGCCGGCTCAATCGTGGTCGCGACGTTCGTGCAGTTGCTGTTGCCTGTCCCGTGGCTCCGTGGGCTCGACGGACGCCTCCGCCTGGCGTTCGACTGGCGCGATCCGGCGGTCAGGAAGTTCCTCACGTTGATGCTTCCCGTGACGCTCGCTCTTGGCCTGATCAACATCAACACGCTCATAGGGATGGCCTTCGCCTCCCGACTCATCGATCCCGAGCTCGCCCCTCGCGCCATCGATCTCGCGTTCCGCCTCTACATGCTTCCGCAGGGGATCTTCTCGGTCGCGGTCGCGACGGTGCTCTTCCCGACGCTCTCGCGTCTCGCCGCCCGCAGCGACATGCGCGGGTTCGGGCAGACGCTCGACACCGGCCTTCGTCAGATCGCCTTCCTTCTCATCCCGGCTGGAGTCGTCTCCGCGGTGCTCGCCGAGCCGATCGTGCGCCTCGTCTACGAACGCGGTGCCTTCACGCCAGACCAGACACCGGTCGTAGCGGGTGCGCTCGCGGCCTTCTCAATCGGGCTTGTCTTCAACGGCTGGATGCTGATGCTGAACCGCGCGTACTACGGTCTGCAGTCGAACTGGGTGCCGACACTTGTCGCGCTCGCGAACCTTGCCCTGAACGTGGTTCTCAACCTCGTTCTCTATCGGGTCGGGGTGTGGGGGCTTCCCCTGGCGACGTCCATCGCGAACCTCGCCGGTGCCGCCGCTTTGCTCATGCTCCTCCGACCTCGGGTCGAGGGTGTCGACGAGCGCGCGACCGCGAGCGCGCTGGCCAAGATCGTCGTAGCCTCGACGATCGTCGCAGCGGCGGCCTACGGTGTCTGGTGGGGAATCGACGGTCTTGCCGGTCGCTCCCTCTTGGGTCAGCTCGTGTCCGTCGGCGTTGCCCTAGCCGCCGCAACCGGCGCCTACGCGATCGCTTGTCGGACACTCGGGGTGCGCGAGCTTGGGTCGTTGAGAGCGCTCGTCCGGCACGGCAGATCGTGACGCAAGACGCGATCTGGATCGGTGAGGCCTAGGGCTCTGGCAAGACATGGGTCGACGCCCGCGCTTGCTCACGGCTAGAGCAGGCGATAGTCGGCAGGGCTCGCGGAAGGCCGTCTCCCTGAGGCCGGTCGCGTAGTCGCCCACACGGGTCACGATCACACCGCGGCTACGATCCGCGGACCTATGGACCAACGCAACATCCGCAACTTCTCGATCATTGCTCACATCGACCACGGGAAGTCGACGCTTGCGGATCGGATCCTGCAGCTCACCGACACCGTCGCCGATCGGGACATGCGCGACCAGCTGCTCGACTCGATGGATCTCGAGCGCGAGCGCGGAATCACGATCAAGGCGCAGGCCGTCCGCGTCCACTGGAAGGGCCACGAGCTCAACCTGATCGACACCCCCGGCCATGTCGACTTCACCTACGAGGTCTCGCGCAGCCTCCAGGCCTGCGAGGGTGCGGTGCTCGTCGTGGACGCGGCGCAAGGGATCGAGGCGCAGACCCTCGCAAATGCGTATCTCGCGATCGAGAACGAGCTCGAGATCGTCTCGCTCGTCAACAAGATCGACCTTCCGTCGGCCGATCCGGACGGCGCTGCGGCTGAGGTGTGCGAGTTGCTCGGCGGCAAGCCCGAGGACGTTTTGCGGATCTCGGCCAAGACGGGGCTCAACGTCGACCAGGTGCTCGACGCGATCATCGAGCGGATCCCGGCTCCCGAGGGCGATCCCGACGCCCCAGCACGCGCTCTGATCTTCGACTCCTCCTATGACCAGTACCGAGGCGTGATCGCCTTCGTTCGTGTCGTCGACGGCAACCTGCCTACGGGCGCCTCCCTTCACGCGATGGCGATGGGCACGAACTTCGACGCCGAGGAGCTCGGGTATATGGCCCCGCAGCGGATGCCGGTCGCCACGCTGCAGGCAGGCGAGGTCGGCTACGTCGTCACGGGCCTCAAGGACGTCTCGAGCCTGCGCGTTGGCGACACGCTCACCACGCGCAAGCAGGGTGCGGCGCAGGCGCTCCCCGGCTACAAGGACGTCAAGCCGATGGTCTTCTCAGGGCTCTTTCCCACCGAGTCCGATGACTACCCCGAGCTACGGGACGCGCTGGAGAGGCTCAAGCTCAACGACGCTGCGCTCTTCTACGAGCCCGAAACCTCGACTGCGCTTGGGTTCGGATTTCGCTGTGGGTTCCTTGGGCTCCTCCACATGG
>JANNQQ010000371.1:0-17890 GCA_031400835.1 Actinomycetes bacterium
CTTACCGAGGTCTCCTCGCCCGATGTCCCCGCAGTCTTTGATGGGGTCGAGCAGCAGGAGAGCGTGTACGGCGTTGCAACCTGGAAGGCGCCAAATGGCAAGACCTTCGTGTTTGCGAGTCAACGGCACGACACCACGGTGGCGATGCTCAAGCTGGTTGCGACAGCCAATGGGATCTCCTACGAGGAGGTCGATCGGATTGCGCTCCCGCTCGTGTTCGCTGTTGGCGGTACCTCATGGACACCGTGCACCGAGGATGACACAGAGGAGCCACAGGTTGAGGGGATGGTTGCTGACGGACCGAACCGCCGCCTCTTCGCCGGTCAGGAGGACGTTGGGATCTGGTCGATCGAGGTGCACCTCGATGGCTTCGGCAAGACCACCCTTCTCGAGCGGGTCCGCGAGTTCGGGCAGACGTATGATCGTGTCGGGCCAAACGAGGATGGCGAGTTCTCGTGCGAGGTGGATGAGGCTTCACCAAGTTTTGGCAACGGACATCTTGTTGCCGATGTCGAAGGATTGACGATCTACCACGACGGTCCGTCCGGGCCGGTTCTCCCAGGCGGCGGTTATCTGCTCGCGTCGAGTCAAGGTGACAACTCGTTCGCCGCGTATCTGCGGAAACCAAACGGCGCAGCCCTCACGCACCTCGGCCAGTTTGAGCTCGCCGATGGCGCAGTCGATGGAGTGCAAGAGTCTGATGGGGCCACCGTGGTCGAGATGGCGCTGCCGAACGGGTTCGCGCGAGGGCTGTTCGTCACGCAAGACGGCGACGCGGATCCCGAGAGCGACGAACAGGATCGTGACGCGACAAACTTCAAGCTTGCTCGCTGGGCAGACGTCGCCCGCGCCGCTGGTCTTTCGGTGGACACGTCGTTCGACCCGCGCCAACCGTAGGACGGGTGTGGGCTGCCGCGTGCCTTCGCTCTGAGGCCGCGGCAACCTCTCCCTGACTCCGATCTAGACTGGGGCCATGTTCGACACGCTCGCCAACCGGCTCTCCGATGCCCTAGGCGATCTTGGTCGCGCGTCGCGGCTCGACGAAGACACGGTTGCGAAGGTCACCCGCGAAATCCGTCTTGCGCTCCTTGAGGCCGACGTCGACTTCGAGGTCGTCAAGCAGTTCGTCGCGGGCATCCGCGAGCGCGCCCTCGACGCGGAGGTGCTGAAGGGCCTCGACCCGGGCCAACAGGTCGTCAAGATCGTCCATGAGGAGCTGACCGAGCTGATGGGCTCCAGCGACTCCAAGCTCGTCTTCGGGCGTGCGCCGACGGTGATCCTGATGGCCGGTCTGCAGGGCGCCGGGAAGACGACCGCCTGCGCCAAGCTTGCGCTCTATCTGCGGAAGCACGAGAAGAAGTCGTGTGGCCTTGTCGCTGCCGACCTCCAACGCCCAGCGGCGATCGATCAGCTCGAGCAGCTCGGGAAGCAGCTTGGCGTCCCTGTGTATCGGACGGAGACGACAGACCCCGTGGTAGCTGCGCGCACCGGTCTGGAACGCGCTACGGCTGAGGGCTGCGACGTCGTCATTGTTGATACCGCTGGTCGCCTTCAGATCGATGAGCCGTTGATGGAGGAGCTCAGCCACGTCCGCGATGCCGTGAAGCCGATGAATGTGCTCCTCGTCCTCGATGCTATGACGGGTCAGGAGGCGGTCAACGTCGCGAAGGCGTTCCAGGAGAGAATCGCGTTCGACGGGATCGTGCTGACGAAGGTTGACGGCGACGCGCGTGGCGGCGCGGCGCTTTCCGTCAAGGCGATCACCGGTCGCCCGGTGAAGTTCGCGTCGGTGGGGGAGAAGCTCGATCAGCTAGAGGTCTTCCACCCGGAGCGAATGGCGTCACGGATTCTCGGCATGGGCGATGTCCTCACGCTGATCGAGAAGGCCGAGCAGGCACTAGAGGCCGATGAGCAGGAGGCAATGGAGGCGCGGATGCGCGCTGGCCAGTTCACCTTTGACGACTTCCTCGCCTCGACCCGCATGCTGAAGAAGATGGGTCCGCTCCAGGGCGTGATGAAGATGATCCCGGGGATCGGCAAGGAGCTCCAGGGAATGGATGTCGACGACGGTCAGATGGCGCGGGTTGAGGCAATCGTCCTGTCGATGACTCCGCAAGAACGGCGAGTCCCCCACCTGATAAATGGGCCGCGTCGCCGGCGCATCGCGGCGGGAAGCGGGACGTCGATTGCCGATGTGAACCGTCTCCTCCAGGCACGAAAGCAGATGGAGAAGATGATGCGCTCGCTTGGGAAAGGGAAGCTGCCGAAGCTTCCACCCGAGCTCACAGGTGGCGGGCGGGGTAAGCCGCGCCGGTGATGAGCGGGCAGCTCGTCGTCTTTCAGGGCGACTCGATCACTGATGTCGGGCGTCGTGATGACCCTGAGGGGCTCGGAGAGGGGTACGTGCGGACAATCGCGCACCGGTTGCCCAACGTGCGGGTTCTCAACCTCGGCATCTCGGGTGATCGCGTGAGCGATCTCGCTGGCCGCTGGGACACCGACACGCTTGCCTCGAGTCCGGACGTCGTGAGCATCCTCGTTGGGATCAATGACGTCTGGCATCAGCGCGACGGAGGTGACGCCGTGCCGCTCCACACGTTCGCGGCGAGCTATCGCCAACTGCTCAAGCGCACTCTCGCGGCGTTGCCGTCGGTGCGTCTGGTCATCTGCGAGCCATTTGCTCTGCTTTGTGGGGTGGTCGACGCGGGGTGGTTCCCCGACCTCGACGAGCGTCGAGCCGCGATTCGGGCGCTGGCGGGAGAGAGAGGAGCGACCTTTGTCCCGTTGCAGACATCGTTCGACGACGCGGTTGCTGGCGGCCTGAGACCGGAGGATCTCGTATTCGACGGCGTCCATCCGACGGTGGCAGGGCACGCATTGATCGCGGAGGCATGGCTCGGGACAGTCGGAACGGAGTAGCGCCGATGCACGTGAGTCGGATCCTTCGGGCACACTACGACGGTTGATTCCGAATGAGCGCGCTGCCGGATGAGTGCCTGCAGCCCATTCGAAACCAACCACCAGGGTTTATCAAGCGAAAGGGACATCGAAGAAATGGCAGTTCGACTGAGACTTGCGCGGGTCGGATCGAAGAAGAACCCGATCTATCGCGTTGTAGCCGCCGACTCGCGCTCACCGCGAGACGGACGGTTTATCGAGATTGTGGGTCGGTACAACCCGCAAACCGATCCGTCCACGATTGAGCTCGATGCCGACAAGGTGAGCTCGTGGCTGGGCAATGGTGCGCAGCCCTCTGCAACGGTTGCGAAGCTCATCAAGATCGCCGGAATTACCAAGCCCGTTGTTGGTAGTTGATTCCGAATTCGCGCACCGCCGGATGAGCGCCTGCACTGTGACTCCAACAGCTCTGCGCATCGCGGCCGTCTCGGTCGACACCAAGGCTGTACCAGCCTTCCCGCCGACCGAGCCGACCTCGCTGCTTGGTGCAGGCACTCCCCGGCAGCACGCCCATTCGAGATCAACCACCTAGATGGAGGAGCTCGTCACGTGGATCGCGCGCGGACTCGTCGATGAGCCGGATGCCGTACGGGTCGAGCGCATAGAGGAGCACGACGCGATCGTCCTCCGGCTGTACGTTGCCCCCGACGATGTTGGCAAGGTCATCGGGCGTCAGGGACGGCTCGCGCGGGCGCTGCGCACGGTCGTCCGGTCGGCCAGCGCACGCGGTGACCGGCGCGTGATGCTCGAGATCGGTGACTGACCGACTCGTCGTCATTGGGAGAGTCGGCAAGCCTCACGGGCTCGATGGCTCCTTTCTCGTCGACCATCCGAGCGACGATCCGCGTCGCTTCGCGGTAGGGGCCAGGCTCATCGTCGCAGGGAAGCCGACCGAGGTTGTCCTTTCTCGCCGGGTCGGAAGAGGCCGCGTTGCGGTCAAGGTCGGCGAATCGGTATCGCGCGGTGCGGAGATCACGGTGCGCGCCGAGGATCTACCACCCCCTGACCCGGACTCCTGGTACGCCTTCCAGCTGGTCGGGCTTCGGGTTGAAGAGGAGGGCGGCCGCGTGCTTGGAGAGGTCGTCGACGTCTATCCGGGCGTTGCCAACGACAACATCGAGCTCGACGACAAGACCCTTGTGCCGTTGATCGACAACGCGATCGTTGACGTTGACCTCGAGAGCGGTCGGATCGTTGTGCGAAGCGGCTTTCTCAGCCCGTAACAAGGCTGCCGGTACCCTCTGAAACCGTGCGCCTCGACGTCTTCACGCAGCTTCCGCATGCGTTCGGTTGGATGACCGAGCAGAAACCGGTGGCGACCGTCCTTGGTGGGGAGCTTGAGCTTCGACTCCACAACTACCGTCACACGACGCCGCTGCGCTCAGGCCAGGTGGATGACTCGCCCTATGGCGGGGGTGCCGGAATGGTGTTGCGAGTCGATGTTGTTGCCGCTGCTCTCGCCGCTGTCTATGGCGATCAACCACCGTCCCGGGTGGTTGCGTTGACGCCTCAGGGCCGTCAGCTCGATCAGGCGTTGGTCGAGGAACTCGCCGGTGAGTCACATGTGGCACTGCTCTCGTCGCGCTTCGAAGGTTTCGATGAGCGAATCGTCGAGGGGCTGTGCACCGATGCTGTATCGATCGGACCGTACGTGCTCTCCGGCGGTGAGCTGCCAGCGATGATCCTCATTGATGCGATAGCGCGCAGGCTCCCTGGGGCGCTTGCCGACGGCTCGGGTGAGAACGAGAGCTTCTCCGCAGAGCTCGACGGTGGCATCGAGTATCCCCACTACACGCGCCCCGCCGTGTTCGAGGGACGCGCGGTGCCCGACATCTTGCTCTCGGGTGACCACGGGCGCATCGATGCGTGGCGCCGTGAGCAGAGCCGTGTTCGGAGCGCGCTGTGACCGAGGACGACTGGCCCCGCCCGCCTGCAGCCGGGGACGAGGAACGACTCCGTCCGCCTGCTCACGAGCCGAGGCCGAGGACCGAGCAGCCACTGTTGCCGCCGTTACCGGCCGCGTTAGCGGGACCCGCGATTGTCGCCGGGCCTGAGCCAGGCGTAGTGGGGCCAGCTCCGCCGCAGCCGTCGCGGCTTGGGCTCGCGGTAGCGGTTGCGCTGCTCGTTTCGGTCAGCTGTGGCGTTCTCTGGGCGCTTGTTGAACGGGCAACGGACCTCCACTTTCAGGCGGCCGTCGTCGCTATCGGCCTCCTCGTGGGGATGGCCGTCCGAACCACCGGTGGCGGACGTGGGAGAGACAGCGGTGCGCTCCACGTCGTGGCGGCCCTCTTCACGATCGTCGGAGTGGTCGTTGGCAAGTACGTCAGCTTCGCGCTCGTGATCGCAAAAACCGTGGAGATCCCGTCTGTGTCTCCGGACGTTCCCCCGAGCGCGTTCTCGGGCGGTGTCCTCTCGGTCGACACAATGAGGCTGTTCGTCGAGCACCTCGGACTCTCGTTCAACACCCTCGATCTCGTCTGGACGGTCGCTGCCATTGGTGTCGCGCTTCTGGCGCTCGTTCCCTCCGAGGCGCCTGCACAGGGTGGGGCCGAATCGCGGCCCCGACCGCCGTCTCACAACCCGATAGATCGGGTGACGCGCGGTCTGCCCGAGCCTGTGCGCGTCGGCGCGGACTGGGTCATCACCATCGTCGGTGCGGTCGCGATCGTTCTCGTTGTCAAGGCATTTGTGATAAACCCGTATCGCATTCCCTCGAGCTCGATGGAGTCCACGCTTCATTGCGCGGTTCCTGAGAGTGGGTGCGAGGCCCGGTATTCGGATCGGATCCTCGCGAACCGGTTCATCTATCACCTGCGTGATCCACGCAGGGGTGACATCGTGGTCTTCGAGACGCCGCCCGCTGCTCTCACAAAGTGCGGAGCCGACGGAACATTCGTCAAGCGTCTGATCGGGCTTCCGGGCGAGACGATCGAAGTGAGGCTCGCGGGTGGAGACGGCTTCGTGTACATCAACGGGCAGAAGCTCAAAGAGCCATATATGGAGAAGGCGCGGCGGCCCTACGAGAGCTTCGGACCTGTCAAGATCGCGAAGGGTCACTACTTCATGATGGGCGACAATCGCAAGGCATCCTGCGACTCACGGACGTGGGGGACAGTGCCGCGCGAGAATCTGATCGGCAAGGTCTTTTCGACGTACTGGCCGCCGAACAGGCTGCACCTTCACTAGGAAGCGGTCTCCGCTATCCTTCTCAGCCGGCCAAAGGCCGATCCTTTTTCATGAGCACGATCATCGACAGCATCGAGCGGAGCCAGTTGCGCGACGACGTCCCGGTCTTCAAGGCCGGCGACACGCTCCGCGTGCATTTCAAGGTGATCGAGGGCACTCGTCAGCGGGTCCAGGTGTTCGAGGGCGTCTGCCTCAAGCGTCAGGGCTCGGGTGCGCGTGAGACCTTCACGGTGCGGAAGATCTCTTTCGGGGTTGGTGTTGAGCGGACATTCCCCGTTCATTCGCCAAAGATTGAGACGCTCGAGGTCGCGATGGTCGGCGACATCAACCGGGCCAAGCTGTACTACCTCCGCGGTCGCGTCGGCAAGAAGGCGCGCATCCGCGAGCTCCGCACCTAGAGGCTTGATCGCGGCGCGCGTGCCATGAGGCAGCGGCGCTAGCGTTCCCCTATGCGTGCGTTGAGGATCGGGTTTCCGGTGGCTCTCGTGACGCTTCTCGTTGCGGGGTGTGCACCTGAGGATCCGACGCAGCGGTTCGCGCGCGAGCGTGTAGATGCCCATGTCGCTGCTCTCGGTGGGTACCCGGCGGAGCGCAGCCATTGCACGCGGACGCCAAGGCCATGGTTCGTCGAGCAAGAGACCAACGTCTATCTGTGCACCGTTCCCCGCGGCGACGGTGACTGCGATTGGTTCACAGCGCGTCTCACCACGCTCGACGTCAAGATCGTCCGCACGAGCGAGCGCGGCGGCTGCGTCCTTCCTGTGTAGCGCTGCGCACGACGCCGTCACAAAGCTGACACACATTCGCTCCGATTCCGGCGGTAGGCTCGACCCGTGGCGACCTCAACTGGACAGCGGCTCCTTCGCTTTGATCGGAGCCTTGGCGTGCAGCGCGTCGCAGGCGCAGACGAGGCCGGCCGCGGCTCGCTAGCCGGCCCCCTCGTCGTTGCGGGGGTGATGCTCGACTACGCCGTTCTTCGCGAGGCGCGGGTGCGACCGCTCGCTCGGCTCAATGACTCCAAACAGGTCGATCCTGAGGAGCGGGAGCTCCTCTTTCGCGCGGTGCTTGCGTCCGCGGCACAGATCTCGGTACGGGTCATTCCTGCTGCGCGTATCGACCGCGACGGACTGCACCGCTCGAACCTTTGGGGTCTCCGCTCTGTTCTCGCCGATCTGGACTTGGCCGACGCCTGCCTCGTCGACGGGTTCCGGTTAGGCCCACTCGCTCCGCCCCATAGGGCCGTGATCGACGGTGACACGAAGAGTGCGGCGATCGCTGCGGCATCAATCGTGGCCAAGGTCACCCGAGACCGACTCATGCGGCGACTTGACGCGGTCTACCCGCGGTACGGGTTTTCGTCGCACGTCGGCTACATCACGCCCACTCACACAACAGCCGTGCGGACGCATGGGCCGTGCTGCCAACACCGGCTGTCGTTCAATGCGAAGGCGTACGCTCCGGCCGCTGACGCGGCGTGAACAGGGGCGAGAGGCGTGTCGCGCGGTACTACCGGCTCCGGGGCTATCGCATCCTTGGGGCCAACGTTCATGTCGGGGGATACGAGCTTGATCTGATCGTTCGCCGCGGCCGCACGCTTATCTTCGTCGAAGTGAAGGAACGCGCCACCGACGCCTACGGAGGCCCGGTCGCGGCTGTCGGTCCCGAGAAGCGCCGCCGCGTCCGTCACGCCGCCCGGGCATGGCTCCACGCCCACCGGGTTCCGCGCGGCCTCGATGTGCGTCTTGAGGTCGCTGCCGTCCTTGCCGGGCGAATCACGCGGCTGTCGTTTCCGGTTGAGGAGGAAGCACGAAGGGCGTCTTGGTGAGGACCTGAGCCTTCCGTGTCGAATGGGGAGCCATGGCGGCAACCCAGGAGGCCCTCTACCCCGGCCTCGACCTCGGTCTTTCGTGGTCGGAGGCGGCGCTCCCCGAGCGCGAGCGCACGAAGCACGTCCATCGACTGCACCCGTATCTCGGAAAGTTCATCCCGCAGCTCGTCGAGGTGCTGCTCGACCGGTACGTGCCTGCGGGCGGTCGCGTGCTCGACCCGTTCGCCGGATCGGGGACGACCCTCGTACAGGCGCTCGAGTCGGGTTACGACGCCGCCGGTGTTGATATTGCGGGGTTCAACTGCCTCTTGATGCGCGTCAAGACCCGGCCGCACAATCTCGATGCGATCCGTCGCGACCTCGTCTGGGCGCATGCCCAGATCGATGCGTTCGAGCCGACCGGTGTTGTCCCCAGCGAGGCATCTCCGTACATCCGGGATTGGTTCGCCCCGCGCGCGGCTGAGGAGTTGCTGTACTACCGCTCGCTCGTCGAGCAGGTTGCATCGGCGGATGTCCTTCGCATCATTCTTGCGCGCTCGGCGCGGCGGACGACGCACTTCGATCTCGAGTTTCCGCGTGCGCCCCAGATCGACCCGTACTGGTGTTACAAGCACCGGCGCGAGTGCCGTCCGGTTGAGGAGGCCCGCAGATTCCTGCTTCGTTACACGCTCGACACGCTTGCGCGAATCGAAGAGTTCGCTGGCATCCGCGACCCCGAGAACCTTGCCGAGGTTCTGCACGGCGATGCACGCGAGCTCGACCTCCGCGGGCCCTATGACGGCGTCGTGACGTCTCCGCCGTATCCAGGGTTGATCGACTACCACGAGCAGCACCGCTACGCCTACGAGCTCCTCTCACTTGACGAACGGCGCGAGGCCGAGCTTGGACGACCCGCACGCGGCACAGGGCGCAGCGCGATCGCCCACTACGTTGAGGGCGTCGCGGAAGTTCTGGCGAACACGCGTCGTCATCTCAACCTCGGAGCGCGCGTCTGCATCGTTGTCAACGATCGTCGGGACCTCTACCCCGAGATTCTCGCCCGCGCCGGACTTCGGCTTGACGAGAGGATCGAGCGTCACGTCAACCGACGCACGGGGCGGCGGGCAGGCGAGTACTACGAGTCCGTACTGGTCTGCTGCGTCGCGGGCTGAGACTGTCACGCCGGTCACACTCTTGACACAAAGCCGTGTCACTTCTGTGACACCTCTGCCCGTAGCGTCATTGGGGTGCTCGCACGCGCGCTTACGTATGCAGTTGTAGGGCTTGAGCCGCAACGCGTCGACGTCGAAGCCCACCTGCTCTCAAGCGACGTGCCGACGTTCTCGATTGTCGGTATGGGAGATCGCGCCTGTCAGGAGGCCAAGCATCGGGTGCGTGGCGCTGTGATCTCAGCGCTGCTTGAGTGGCCCGACAAGACGATCACGGTGAATCTGGCGCCAGCCGCGCTTCGTAAGGAAGGCTCGGGATACGACCTTGCGATCGCACTTTCGATCCTGGCTGCATCGGGGCAGATCCCACCCGGCGATCTCTGCGAGTACGCCTGCGTCGGCGAGTTGGGGCTCGATGGCAGCATTCGTCCGGTAGCCGGCACGATCGCCGTTGCCGAGGGTGCCCTACGGAGCGGCATTCCGCGCGTCATGTGCGCGGCCGGTGCCGCTCAGGAGGCAACGCTCGCTGGGGTGATGGTTGTGCCCGTCGTTCATCTCGCCCAGGCAGCCTCTCACCTGCGTGGCGATGATCCCATCGCACCAGAAATCCTGGCCGCGCTCGACGCCGACGGGGCCGAACGCGGTGTGACCGGAATCGACCTTGCGGAGGTGCGCGGCCAGGAACGCGGCCGCCGCGCACTGGAGATTGCTGCGGCTGGCGCGCACAACCTCATGCTTGAAGGCCCACCAGGAACTGGGAAATCGATGCTCGCACGCCGATTGCCAGGGATTCTGCCACCGCTTAGCCAAGAGCAGGCACTCGAGGTCACCCGGATCCATTCGGTCGCAGGGTTGCTCGGGGACGGAACGCGCCTTCTGAGTGAGCCGCCGTTCCGTGCTCCTCACCACGGCGCCTCAGCCGCCGCCGTGATCGGGGGTGGGACGGTTCCGCGGCCCGGTGAGGTGAGCCTCGCGCACCGAGGTGTGCTCCTGCTCGACGAGATGCCGGAGTTCCCCCGCTCCGTCCTCGAGGCGCTTAGACAGCCGCTCGAGGATGGCGTCGTCTCCGTCGTGCGGACGGGAGGACGGGCGCTGTTCCCCGCCCGGTTCCGATTGGTCGGGACGATGAACCTCTGCCCTTGTGGTGCGCGGGGTGACCCGCGGCTCGACTGTGCCTGCACGACCACGCGGGTGGCCGCGTACCGCGATCGGGTCTCCCGAGCGCTTCTCGATCGGTTCGATCTCACGGTGACAATGCCACGACCGCGTGCCGAGGAGCTGGCGGCTCCTCCTGGTGAGACATCGGCGGTCGTCCGCGTACGGGTTGCTGAGGGAGCCGCGAGACTCGCCGCGACGCAGCCGGCCCGCGTTGGAGCCGCTTCCGAGCTGCTCGACCGGGCGGTTGAGCGGTTGCCGCTCTCAGGCCGGGGTCGGGCGAGGGTCGCCCGGGTTGCACGGACGATTGCGGCTCTCGCTGGGTCGGAGAGTGTGCTCCCCGAGCACGTCGCAGAGGCGCTGTCATATCGAACACCCCGGGACGCGATCAGATGAACGCGAGACGCATCGGGCGTAGCGCAAGAACGTACCCCGCACTCCTCGCTGCGATCTACGATCCACCGCCGCAGCTCTGGATTCGCGGTGATGGCGATCTTGCGGTGCTCGAGCGCCCATGCCTCGCGCTCGTTGGTGCGCGCTCGTGCTCGTCGTACGGCAGAGCGGTTGCGCGATCACTGGCCCGCGACGTAGCCGCGGCTGGGGCCGTCGTTGTCAGTGGCCTCGCACGCGGGATCGATGGCGAGGCACACCGAGGTGCGCTCGAGGCGGGAGGGGTTACCGTGGCCGTGCTCGGATGCGGGATCGATCGCGACTACCCAGCGGCGCACCGCGAACTAGCTCGGTCGATCGTTGAGTCGGGCGGCCTTGTGCTCTCCGAGTACGAGGCCGGAGTTGAACCTGCCCCATGGCGATTTCCTGCGCGCAACAGGATCATTGCCGGGCTCTCGCACGTGACGGTGGTCATCGAGGCTCGACAGCGCTCGGGCGCCCTGATCACCGCCGACTTCGCGCTTGAGCAGGGACGAGAGGTGATGGCTGTGCCTGGTGAGATCACGAGTGCCCTGAGCGCAGGCTCAAACGGGTTGCTGCGACAGGGAGCAGCGCCGGTGACACGGACGCAGGACGTTCTCGAGGCGCTTGGGATTGAGGAGCCAACGGCGCCTGTCGCGACCACGGAGAGCGAGGTCGCACGTGCGGTCCTGTCGGTGCTCGTGGAGCAGGCATCGACGACCGACGAGCTCGTGCGCGCGACGGGTCTCGACGCAGGCTCCGTCGCGGCGGCCCTCGTTGAGCTTGAGCTCTCCGGGCGTGTCTCGGGAGCTGAGGGGGCGTATCGAAGTACGATCCGGCGGTGACTCCGTACTGGCTCCTTGAGAATGAGACTCCGATCGCTTCGGTGCGGCTTGCCGGAGCGGCAGATGTTGAGATCGTCGGCGCGGGAATCACTGGTTGCGCGTGCGCCCATGCGCTTGCCAGCGCCGGACTTCGCGTGCGTGTCCACGACGCCCGCGAGGTGGCAGGTGGGGCGAGCGGTCGCAACGGTGGGTTCGCATTGCGCGGTGGCGCGGCACCCTACGACGTAATGGTCGACTCGGTAGGACGCGATTCTGCACGTGCGATCTGGCGCTGGACCGAACGTGAGATCGCCGAGCTGAAAGAGCTCGCTGGCGATGCGTTCAGGCAGGTTGGGAGCCTTCGGCTCGCGGTCGATGGTGAAGAGCGCGACGAGCTGCGCGCGGAGTACGACGCGATGGCCGCCGATGGGTTTGAGGTTGAGTGGATCGATGATCCTGCCGGCCCTCTCGCGGGCCGCTTCTCCGCGGGTCTACTGCACCCCCCTGATGGTGCTCTGCAGCCAGCCCGTTGGGTCAGGCGACTCGCGGGGCTCGCGGCGGACGCCGGCGCGGAGTTCGTAGAGCATCATCGGGTCGAGTCGCTCGACCAGCTCGAGGCGCCAACGGTTGTCATCGCTACAGACGGCTACCCGAGCGGGCTTCTTGGCGAGCTCGAAGGGTTGATCGTCCCGACCCGCGGCCAGGTGATTGCAACCGAACCGTTGCCCGACCACCTCTTTGAGACACCGCACTACGGTCGTCACGGCTTCGACTACTGGCATCAGGATGAGCATGGTCGGCTTATAGCGGGCGGCTTTCGCGATATCTCGATGGATACCGAGTTCACGGCTGACGAGAGCATCACCGACACGGTGCAGCAAGCGCTCGTACAGTTTGTCAACGACCTCGTGGGTCGTGAGCTGCGGATTGATCACCGGTGGGCTGGCATCTTTGGCCTGGTGTTGGATTTCCTCCCCGTCGTCGGTCCCGTCCCGGGGAGTGAGAACCGCGTCTGGGTTGCGGGCGGTTACTCCGGTCACGGAAACGTCCTTGGTTTCGCGAGCGGCCGGCTCGTTGCACGTGCCATTCGGGGCGAGCACGATCCGCTGCTCGCGGCGTTCGCGCCCGCACGCCTACTCGGCTAGAGAGCGAGTGTGGGGAGGTCGAGGTCGCCGCGCCGCTCGTAGGCGGCAATCGCTACCGCCAAATCCTGAATTGCGAGCCCGGTGGAGTCGAACAAGGTGATGTCGTCCGGCGACCGCCGGCCCGGCGCCTCTCCGGTCAACACAGCCCCGAGCTCGGTGACGTCTTCGTGCCGAATGTCCCCCAGCTCGACGGCGACCGCGAGCTCACCTCCGTGTGAAGCCTGCTCCCAGTCGTCGCAGAAGATCCGGCCGCGGCTGAGCTCTTCGGGCGCGATCTCGGCCTTCCCGGGGCCGTCGGCGCCCATGAGTGAGACGTGTTGGCCGGCTCGAAGCGAACCTGACGCAACGAGAATCTCCTGTCCGGGCGTGACGGTGATGACGCAGTCGGCTGCCAGCGCTTCGGCCAGGGTTACCACGGTCGTTCCGTGCTCCTCGGCGATCGCAGCCGCTCGATTGGCGTCGCGGTCGCAGACGAGAGTCGCTCTCCCGAGGGCGGCGAGCAGACGCACCGTCTCGGCGCCGTTGACGCCACACCCGATGACCGCGGTGACGCCACCTGTGCCAAGAACCTCGGCCGCGAGCACGCCGGCCGCCGCGGTACGCAGAGCGGTTACTGCTGCTGCATCGAGCACGGCCACGAGCGCACCCGTCTCCGCGTCCGAAAGGAGCACGAGCCCGCTGACAGTGGGGAGGCCCTTCGCTGGATTTCCGGGGAAGGAGGTCACCCACTTCAGCAGCGCGTACCCGCCTCCGAGAGCCGGCATGGCGCGAAAGTCTCCGACGGGGTAATTCGCGACGTAGACCTTGGGCTGCATCGTCCACGCCCCGGTCGCGTGCGCGACGAACGCGTCGCGGACGGCAGCGTAGGCGGTCGCGGGAGACACCGCTTGCCTGATTGCGTCACCCGAGAAGACTGCTACCGACACGCGGCACAGCCTACTGGCGTCATTCCTAGTAGAAGCCCTCGCGGCGCGCATAGCGTTCGGCGCGCTCAGCGTCGTACTCGGGCCCGTCGATCGCCGGATCGAGGCTGTTGAGGATGCTGCCACTCGAGGGCAGCGCGCTCCGGTCGACGTATCGCGCTGGATCCCAGAGGTGCGAGCGAAGGAAGGCTTTCGAGCAATGCGTGAACACCTCGTCGATCTCGATGAGCAAACCGAGCTTTGGCTGCTTCCCCTCGACCTCCGAGCCCGCGAGCAGCTCGGCGTCGTCGACGATCGACGCGCGCCCGTTCACGCGAAGCGTGTCACTCACTCCCGGGATGAAGAACAGCAGC
Organism: Actinomycetes bacterium; assembly: GCA_031400835.1. Lineage (GTDB taxonomy): Bacteria > Actinomycetota > Thermoleophilia > Gaiellales > Gaiellaceae > Gaiella. Next base: position 13,932 of record JANNQQ010000371.1, read on the forward strand.
CCGACGTTGGAGTTGCCGAGAATGTTCCGGAGTGAGTCGGCCAGGCGGTTGCCCGGCCGCTCGGGGATCAGCAGTCGGCGCTCGTCGAGAACGCGGACAAACCCTGGCGGGTCGCCGCGTGGACTGACGTCGCACGTCCCGTCCGGTGACGACGTTGCGAGGCAGAGGAACGGAGAGAGTTCGACGAACTGCCTCGTGAGTTCGTTGAGCCGATCGGAGATCTTCGCCTTGACCCGTTCGGCCGGCGCCTCGATGACGCTGCGAAGCTCCGCTTCGTCGCCGATCATCAGGTCGCCTTGACCGCCGCTATGAGCTTGACGATTGAGTCCTTTGCGTTGCCGAAGAGCATCGTCGTCTGCGGCTCAAGAAACAGATCGTTGTCGATGCCGGCGAATCCAGGCGCCATCGATCGTTTCATGACGACCACGCTCTGCGCCTTGTCGACATCGAGAATCGGCATCCCGTAGATCGGGCTCGAGGTGTCGCTCCTCGCGGCCGGGTTGACGACGTCGTTGGCGCCGATGACGAGTGCGACGTCGGTCTGAGCGAACTCAGGGTTGATCTCGTCCATCTCCTTGAGCTGGTCGTAGGGCACGTTCGCCTCGGCGAGTAGCACGTTCTTGTGCCCGGGCATACGGCCCGCGACCGGATGGATCGCATACGCGACGTCGACGCCTTTCTCCTCGAGCAGTTCGGCGAGTTGGCGGACGTCGTGTTGGGCTTGAGCGACGGCTAGCCCGTAGCCGGGCACGATGATGACCTTGCGGGCGTAGGAGAGCTGGACGGCGACGTCCTCGGCGGTCGTCGCTCGGGTCGTGCGCCCATCATCGACTCGGGCTGCTCCGGTCGCCGTCTGGATCTGACCGAACGCACCGAAGAGGACGTTGCTCACGGATCGGTTCATCGCCTTTGCCATGAGGAGCGTCAGCATCGTCCCGGAGGCACCCACCAGCATCCCCGACACGATGAGAACCGTGGAGTCGAGTACGAACCCTGTTGCCGAGGCAGCGAGCCCAGTGAACGCGTTGAGAAGCGAGACCACGACAGGCATGTCGGCGCCGCCGATGGGGAGGACGAACAGCACGCCGAACGCGAGCGCGAGTGCCACAAGGAGCCAGAGCGCCCACTGGTCTTCAAGGCCTGCAACGATCGCCGCCCCGATTGCGACCGCCCCTGCGACCACCGCGATGTTGAACGCGTTCTGTCCCGGGAAGGTGATCGGGCGCCCGCTGATGAGCTCCTGCAGCTTTCCGAAGGCAACGATCGAGCCCGAGAACGAGATCGAGCCGATCAGGGCCGAGAGGACGGTCGAAATCGCTTCGTCGGTAACGAGGTCGCCGCGCACCTCGTGGAACTCGGCTAGCGCCACCAATGCGGCGGCGCCACCGCCGACGCCGTTGAAGAGCGCCACCATTTGCGGCATGGCTGTCATCTTCACCGTCCGTGCCCCGACAACTCCGATCGTGCTTCCCACCGCCGCTCCGGCGAGGAGAAGAGGCCAGTTGCCGATCCCCTCGAGCGCGAGCGTGGTCACGATCGCGATCGACATCCCGACGCCGCCGACCCAGTTGCCGCGCCGCGCGTAATGCGGGGAGGACAGCATCCGTAGCGCGACGATGAAGCAGACAATCGCCGCGAGATAGAGCAGCCCGATCAGGTCAGGATCTGAGATCACGTGTCGGTCTTCTTCGGCGCTGGCCGGCGCTTGAACATCTCAAGCATGCGATCGGTGACGAACCAGCCGCCGACGACGTTCGCGGTCGCCAGCACCATCGCGATGACTCCGATCACCTTGGTAAACGTGTCGTCGGCATACCCGAGGATCACGATCGCGCCGACGACCACGATCCCGTGAATGAAGTTCGTGCCAGACATCAGTGGCGTGTGGAGCATCGCTGGCACCTTCGAGATCACCTCGAAGCCAAGGAAGATCGCGAGCACCAGAATCGTGATCTCGATGACGAGCGAGAGATCGGTCACGCCGAGACCTCCTGTGGCCGCGCAACGCAGGCAGCAGCCGTGATTGCGTCGTCGAAGTCGAGTACGAGTTCCGCGCCAGGGGCGAGATGCTCAAGCAGCGCGGTGACGTTGCGCGCGTAGAGCCGACTCGCGTCGGCGGCCATGAGTGACGGAAGATTGACGAGTCCGACTACGGTGACGCGATCTGCGACGATCACCTCGCCTGGCATCGTCGCTTCGCAATTTCCTCCGGCTTCGGCAGCCAGGTCGACAATGACCGAGCCTGGGCGCATCGTTGCTACCGCGCTTGCGGGGATCAGGCGCGGCGCCGGTCGTCCCGGAATCAACGCGGTCGTGATCACGATGTCGAAGTCGGGAATCCTCTTGTCCAGCGCGCGCTGTTGCTCTGCCTGCTGCTCTGCCGTGAGTTCCTTTGCATACCCGCCTTCTGTCTCCTCACCCTTGACCCCCAGATCGAGAAACGCCGCTCCCAGAGACTCGACCTGCTCCTTGACGGCAGGACGCACGTCAAACGCTGAGACAACCGCTCCCAGGCGGCGCGCCGTTGCGATCGCCTGCAGCCCCGCGACGCCGGCGCCGAGGATGAGGACCCGAGCTGGCGCGATCGTCCCGGCTGCCGTCATCAGCATCGGGAAGAGCTTCGGGCTGTGATCCGCAGCAAGAATGACGGCCTTGTAGCCCGAGACCGTCGCCTGCGACGAAAGCGCGTCCATGCTCTGCGCTCGGGTGATTCGAGGAATCGACTCCATCGCGAACCCGAACAGCCCACGTCCACGTAGGCGATCCAGATAGGCGCTGTCGGCCAACGGCTGCAGGAACCCGATGACCACCGTGCCAGCCTCAAGCCCATCTATCTCGTCGTCGGTCGGGCGCCCAACACAGGCGACCACGCCTGCACCGAGCGCGCTCGACCCAATCTCTGCACCCTCCTCGATGTAGGCGGCATCGACGAACCCTGCTCTTTCGCCTGCGCTCGGAGCGACCGTAACCGAGAAGCCAGCAGCGACGATGCGCCTCACGGCGTCAGGGGTCAACGCAACTCGGGACTCTTCGGGCGCTGGCTCCCGAGGCACGAACACTCTCATCCGTAACCAATCTACGGGAAGGGATTCGGCGTCGTGGGGGGAACCGTTGCCTGGTGACCGCCCTCACGTCGCTTACGAACGCCATGGCTACCTGGGATCCGGACCTCGATCGGCACGCGGAGCGCGTCGCGACTCTTGCCGAGGTCATGGCCCATCGTTTGGGTTGGAGCGAGGATCGACTCGAGGGCCTTCGCCTCGGCGCAGCCCTCCATGATGTCGGTAAGACGACTCTCAGCCTAGAGCTGCTCACAAAACCCGGGACTCTTGACGATGACGAGCTCGCCCAGATCAGGGCGCATCCCGTCGAGGGCATGTGGCTCATCGTCGGCGTCGAGACGCTTGCACCGGCCATGCCCTACGTGCTGTTTCACCACGAACGGTGGGACGGGCTCGGGTATCCCACGCGGCGGGCAGGCGAAGACATCCCGGTTGAAGGGCGGTTGCTCGCGGTGGCCGATGCGTTCGACGCGATGACCAGCCAACGTCCGTACCGCCCGGCGCTCACGCTCGACGACGCAGTTGCGGAGGTACAGCGTTGCTCGGGAACGCAGTTCGACCCCGAGATCGCCTCAGCGCTTCTCGACGCCGTGGAGTCCGGTGTCGTCACGCGCCGCGCGGCGTAGTGCGCGGCAGGCACTCATCTTCGGGCCGAGCGGCCCACGCATAGGTCAGCGTTGCCCGTGCGTGGGTGCGTCGCTCTCGCATGAGTCAGCGTTGCTCTCGCTTGGGTCAGCCTTGCTCTCGCGTGGGTCGATGACTCTGGCGTTGGATCTCGAACCAGGTGTCGGGACCCGGGCTCCTCCGTCCCCTGAGGACATGTCCAACAGGCCATACACCCTGGGCCACCGGCCTCCTCCCCACGAGACTGACTCTAATTCCGCTGAACGCCCGGCG
>JANNQQ010000372.1:0-3423 GCA_031400835.1 Actinomycetes bacterium
GCTCTAGTCAGCTCGCCGCTGCCGCGAACCTCTCGATTCCGACCCCGACCTCCTCGACCCACTTGCGCGCTCGCGGCAGCGGTAGCAGCTTGCCTGAGGGTCTTCTCACCGCGGCACCGTGCAGCCCGCGTGGGATCACCCGGTACGTCCCCTCGGCACCAAGGGCGAGCGCACGTTCGAACCCCGCCCGTGAGCTTGCAGGGCTTACACCGGGGATCAAGGGGAGCCAACGATCCCAGGAGCCGTGAATGACGTCGAAGCGCTTGCCGCGGAGCCCGTCGAGGGGGAGCTTGTCGGGGAGCCACGGCGCAAGTCCGAGAACCGCAGCGACAGACGCCTCGCCAGCCACTGCGGCCGAGACCGCGCCACCCATCGAGAACCCGATGAGCAAGGTCGGCCGACGACCCTCTCGCTCGAGCACCGCGAGGGCCTCCTTGGCATCGTCGCGACACGCATCGAACTCATTCCACGACTTCAGGCGGTACCGGAGCTCGGCAAACTCCACTCCGGGGTAGCGCCCCGCAAGGTGATCAGCGAGGTACTCGCTGGTAGAGCTCCAGGTTCCCGGGACGACCTTGGCGGTGCCGCCGTTGAGGAGCAGGGCAACCAGAGCAGCGCCCTCGTTGCGGCGTCGGAGGTCACCGCCCGTCGCGAGAGGAACGACGTATGCCGTGGCGCCCTGGTGACTCCGCGCCGGTGGCAGATCGTCCATCACTGCATCGTGCATGAAGCTTGCGACAGCGCGTTCCGGTTGACTTCGGGCTCGCTCGTGTCTCCTTCGTCCCCCGACCCGCCAACCATCTCCGTGATCATCCCCGTGCGCGACAATCCCGGCGGGGTACGGGAGGTGCTCGCGTGCCTCGATCGGCAGACGATCCCCCGCGAGCAGTTCGAGGTCGTCATCGGCGATGATGGGTCTGAGGCTGGTTCGCTTGCCGGGATCGCGACAGTCGACCGCCACGTCTGTGTTGTCTCCGGCTCGCGTAAGACGTCATACGCAGCTCGGAACCATGCTGTCACCGCCTCGCGCGGCTCATTCCTGGCCTTTTGCGATAGCGACTGTCACCCGGCCCCCACCTGGCTCGAGGAGGGGATCGCCGCGCTACACGACGCCGATCTGGCCGCGGGGGAAGTGCTCTTCAACGTCAGCGCCTTGAACGTCTGGAGCCTTCTGACGGTCGACATGTTTTTTGATCAGGCGCGAAATGTGCGGCTCTCCCGCGCGGTCACCGCAAACCTCTTCACGACACGGCGCGTCTTCGATGCAGCCGGAGGCTTCGACGAATCATTGCCCTCGGGCGGTGACTACGACTTCGTCTCCCGTTGTCTCACGCTCGGGGCAATCCTCGTGCACGCTCCCGCCGCGGTCGTCACCCACCCCACGCTCCCAGCGGCAACGGCATTCTTGCGGAAGGTCTGGTGGACGAACCGATGGTTAGGTGTCCGAGGCGGCCGAGACCCTGGGAGGATGCGCCCGATCACGGCGATCGAGTTCATCCCGATCATCGGCCCGATGATCGCCCGGCGCCGAGCCCTCCGCCCGCTCGTTCGCCTCGCCCGCGACCGGATCGCCTCGAGCGGGATTGTCCTCCGGCGCCACGACGAGCTCGCAGCGATTGCGATGCTGTACCTCCTCGTCGCCCCGGTTGCCGCGATCGGCCGTGTCCAAGGGATGCTCGAAGGGTCTCGGTCGTCGGTCGCACCCGTCCGCTACCGCAACGCACCATCCGACGAACGCGTTCCGTGACCCCTCTCCCGGACGAGGATCGAACGCTGAGTCCCCTCACGGGGTGGACGCGCGCGCACTGGGAGTGGGCCGCCGATCGACTTCTCGAGGGCGTCGCTCCGTACGCATCGACCTCTGGGGCTGCGTATCACCTTCCAGGCGGCCATCCGAGCCACCACGGCCATCGCGTCGATGGGCTCGAAGGCTTTGCCCGAACATTCGCGCTCGCCGCGTACCGTGCCGCGTCATCGCGAACCGCTGCTCCAACCGCACTGGACCGGTACGCAGCGGGATTGACGGCGGGGGTCGACCGTCGTTGCGCCGACGCGTGGCCTCCGCCCGCGCGACACGGCCAACAGGTCGTCGAGGCTGCATCGATTGCCATCGGACTTTGGGCGAGCCGTGCGTGGCTCTGGACCTCACTCGATGAGACGGTCAAGGATCAGGTCGCAGCGTGGTTGGGCACCGTCTCGGTCAAGCAGTGCTGGTCAAACAACTGGGTCCTCTTCCCGGTTATTGTTCATGCCGTTCTCCGCTCGTTTGGGGCACCACATCGACCCGAGGAGATAGACGCAGGGCTCGATGCAATCGACAGGATGTCCGTCGAATCCGGTTGGTACGCGGACGGACGAGGCGGCCGTGTCGACCACTACAACGGCTGGTCGTTCGCGTACTACACCGCCCTGTGGTGCCTGATCGACGGCGACACCCATGCACCCGATCGCGCGGCCAAGATACGGGCGCGCCTCACTGCGTTTCTTGGCGAGTATCAGCTGTTCTTCGATCGCAACGGAGGAGCCCTGCTTTACGGCCGCTCGCTCGTGTATCGCTGCGCCAGCGTTGCCCCGTTCCTGGTTGCGGACATCCTCCACGCAACACCGTTGCGCCCGGGCGCAACGCGTCGGCTGGCCAGCGCCTCGTTGCAGGAGATGCACGCGCAGACACCGCTCGACCTGGAGCCGCTGCCGCTCGGCTGGACGAGCGAGTTCCTCCCCGGGGTACAACGCTACTCGTGTCCTGGATCGCCTTACTGGGTAGCCAAGGCGTTCGCCGGATTGCTCGTTCCCCCCGACGAGCCGCTGTGGACAGCCACTGAGGAACCTCTTCCTCTCGACGGGCCTGACTTTGCGACTGCCGTGATCGCACCCGGGATGATGATCGCGGGGGCAGGCGGGATCGTACGCGGGGTGGGCCACACGAGTCGCTCCGCACCGGGGCGAGACTCCACTGAGTGGCCGGCCTACCGCAAGCTCTGCTACTCGACCCGTACTGCGCCAAACCATGAGCGGGCGGACGTCGACGCTCAGGTCTGGCTGGGGCGTCGGGTCAAACACCGCCGATTTGTCGGGCTTGGGACCGACAACGTAACGGTGGCCGACCACTATCGTGGCGCAGTCCTCGAGACGGTTACGATCGTCAGACCGACCGCCGACGTGCGCGTGCACTCCCTATGCGTACGTCCTCTCCGCGGGCGCCGATACGAGACGATGACCAGCGGTGGCTTCGCCCTCGCCGAACATACGCCCCTCGTTACGCGCGTGGATCCACTGATTGCCCGAGTTGAGCGCTCCGACGGGCTCGTCGCGGCAATGTGCTCCATCCACGGTTTCGGGAGCGCGGATGTCCGAGATTCGGAGTTCGTCAACCCTCTTGGGCGTTACTCGACCGCACCGGTACTCGTCGCCCGAGCCACATCG
>JANNQQ010000373.1:0-5214 GCA_031400835.1 Actinomycetes bacterium
CCCTCGCTGAGCAGGATGTCGCGCGACGGATCGACGTTCGCGCAGGCGTAGAAGAAGACCTGCTCGTAATTGTGGACGTCAACGTGCTCATCGACCACGACGACCGATTTCGTCAGGCTCATCAGGCCGAGGCCCCACATCGCGTGCATCACCTTCCTCGCGTGGCCCGGAAAGCGCTTGCGGATCGAGACGATGACGCAGTTATGGAAGGTGCCGGCAGTCGGCAGGTCGTAGTCGACGATCTCAGGGACGCTCATCCGGATCGCTGGAAGGAAGATGCGCTCGGTTGCCTTTGCGAGCCACTCGTCTTCGGCCGGTGGCTTTCCCACGACGATTGACGGGTAGATCGCATCGTGGCGCATCGTGATCGCGGTGAGCCGGAAGAACGGGAACTCCTCGGGCGGGGTGTAGAAGCCGGTGTGGTCGCCAAACGGCCCTTCCATCCCGAGGTCGGTGCGGTCGACCCAGCCCTCAAGGACGATCTCGGCATTGGCGGGAACCTCGAGGTCGACGGTCTTGCACTTGACGAGTGAGACCGCTGATCCCTTGAGGAAACCGGCAAGCATCAACTCGCCCACATGCTTCGGTAGCGGCGCGCTCGCCGAGTACGCGGTGACGGGGTCGAGCCCGATTGCGACCGCGACCGGGATTCGTCCATCGGGCGCCGCCCGGAGGTCGGCTCGGCCGTCCTTGTGGATCTGCCAATGCATGAAGGTTGTCTGGCGATCGACCTTCTGCATCCGGTACATCCCGACGTTGCGCACCCCCGTCTCGCGATCCTTCGTGATCACCGCCGGGAGCGTGATGAACGGTGCCGGATCAAGGGGCCAGCAGCGCTGGATAGGAAGCAGATCGAGATCGATGTCGTCACCGGTGAGGACGATCTCCTGGCACGCCCCCTTCGAAACCTCCTTCGGCATCGAGTCCGCGATCGATTTGAGCGTTCCAAGCTTGCGGACTTTGTCGATGAGCCCTTGCGGTGGCTGCAGCTCGAGCACCTCCTCGAGCTTCGCGGCGACATCGTCGAGGCGCTCGACGCCGAATGCGAGGCACATGCGTCGCTCGGTGCCGAACTGGTTGATCAGCAGTGGCAGGCGCGAGCCCTTCACGTTCTCGAACAGAAGCGCCGGCCCACCACTCTTGACGACCCGGTCAACGATCTCGGTGATCTCGAGCTCCGGGTCGACCTCCGCCGTCACCCGGACGAGCTCACCCTCGCCCTCGAGCAAGGTGATCCATTCGCGCAGGTCGGAGGCGGGACTGGCCACACTGGTCAGTCTAGACATGGCTCGAAAAGACCTTGATAGTCAGATCAATCTGACTATAATGGTCAGTATGAATGCATCGATCTCCGAGGCCAAGGCAAAGCTCAGTGCGCTCCTCGAGCGTGTCAAGGCAGGCGAGACCGTGACGATCACGGATCGCGGAGTTCCTGTTGCCCAGATCACACCACTCGCGAACGGGTCTGAGGTCGACTGGGACGCTCGCCTTCAGCGGCTCGCACGCCAAGGGGTCGTCCGACTCCCGCAGAAGAAGCTTCCGCCAGGGTGGCTTTCGTCTCGTCCGCTGCCGAAGTTCAAGGAAAGCGTCCTCGACGCACTCCTCGAAGAGCGGCGCGAAGATACCCGGTGAGATTCTGGGATACCTCCGCAATCGTCCCGATGCTTGTCGAGGAGCCGACATCGAGCCGTATGCGCTCGCTCGCCAACGACGGCACCCCGTTCGCCGTGTGGTGGGCGACCCAGGTCGAATGCTGCTCGGCGATTGCGCGCCGCGTCCGGATGGTTCCGTCCGACTCGAAGCATGCCGAACAGGCGCTTGAGACCCTCCGCGGGGCGGTTGTCGGATGGTTGGAGATTCCACCATCCGACCGGGTCAGGGACGGCGCAACACGACTCGTCAGGGTGCACGACCTCCGTGCCGCCGACGCGCTCCAGCTGGCATCGGCCCGTGCGGCGTGCGACGACCACCCCGAGACACTGCCGTTCGTGACGCTCGACGAGCGACTCGCGGTCGCGGCCCGCCGCGAGGGCTTCCCGGTGCTCGGGGCGAGCTGAGCTAGAGCGAGCCCGAGATGGGCAAGCCCGCCCGCCCTACAGTGGCCGATTGGCCTTGTCGGCCTTTCGGCGCGTGGCCAACACGTGTGAAGCCTCACCGATCGCGATCACCGCGATGAAGATCAGGCCGACCACGAGCATTGAGAGGATGACGTTGCGGCCCTCCTCGGCGGCGTCGGCCAGAAAGAGTTGGAACACGGCAGCCATTTGGCCGCGACTCTAGCGCACCGGGACGTCGACGACCAAGGGCACCATCCAATGCACGTGCCTTGCGAGCGCCGCCTCGACGCGTTCAGAGCCAGCGCGCGCGCGCGCGGCGTCGCCGAGCGGGTGGGGATCGCCGTGATCGCGAAGGGCGGCTCGGGCCGCGTCGAGGCCGCCGAGCCCGAGGTGCGCAGCGGTCGCTGCCCATGCCTCTCCGTCGCCGGCGCGATCCTCGGCGCGTGTCTGCGCGCAGAGCGAGAGGAGATCGGCGAGATCCGCGATGGCAGGAACATCGCCCAACTCGGCCACATGAACGAGGCCGTGGGCGAGGAGCGCATCTCCCAGCAGTAGTGAGATATCCGTGTCGGACGGGTTGAAGAGGCGCGAGCGGCCATAGTGAAGGAGGTACCCCTCATAGATCGTCTCGAGGCCGAGAGCGAGGGCGGGATCGGGCACGAGGGTCGAAAACACTGCCTCCGGTGAGCGCTCGGGATCGGCAAGGAGCTGCCTGTCCCAGAGCACGCTCTCGCGTCGGGCACCGTCGCAGATTGCAGCGAACAGCGAGGGCTGGGTCATCTCTCGGAGAATGTCCGCACTGCGGCGATAGTCGCGTCGACCTCTTCGTCGCCGTGCGCGGTGGAGACGAACAGGCACTCGAACTGCGAAGGGGGTAGGTAGATGCCCTCGGCGAGTAGGTGACGGAAGAGAGCGCCAAACCGCTCGGTGTCGCATCGGGTGGCGTCCTCGTGGTCACGGATCGGCCCTTCGCCGCAGAAGAGCGTGAGCATCGCGCCGACCCGCTGGACATGACCGAAGGGCGATAGCCCATCCTCGAGCCGCGCGGCGGTGCGCTCGAGTTGCGCGTAGATGGCTGGGTCGCGCAGGCGGCGAAGGACGGTGATGCCCGCCGCAGTGGCGAGAGGATTGCCTGAGAGCGTCCCTGCCTGGTACACATCGCCGACCGGGGCGAGACGTTCCATCAGGTCGGCACGGCCACCGAATGCGGCAGCCGGGAGCCCTCCACCGACGATCTTGCCAAGCACGGTGAGGTCGGGCGTGATCCCGAAGAGCTCTTGCGCGCCGCCACGGCCCACGCGGAACCCTGTCATCACCTCGTCGAGAATGAGCAGGGCGCCCGTGGCATCGGCGAGGGTACGCAGCGCCTCCAGGAACCCCGGCGCCGGCGGGACGCAGCCCATGTTCCCGGCCACCGGCTCGACGATGATTGCCGCGAGACCCTCGCCATAGCGTTCGCACGACGCAGCGACACCGTCGATGTCGTTGTAGGCGACGACGATCGTGTCGTCGACGACCCCGCTTGGGACACCCGGAGTCGACGGAATCCCCAGGGTCATGATCCCCGACCCGGCGCTTGCGAGAAGCGCGTCGACGTGGCCGTGGTAGCACCCGGAGAACTTGATGATCCGATCGCGGCGCGTCACGCCGCGCGCAAGCCTGATGGCGCTCATCGACGCCTCCGTGCCCGAGCTCACCATCCTGACCATCTCGATCGAGGGCACTGCGTCGATGATCTCCTCCGCGAGGATCACCTCTGCCTCGGTCGGCGCACCGAACGTCGTGCCGCGTCGCGTCGCCTCCTCCACCGCAGCCACGGTCTCGGGATCGGCGTGGCCGAAGATGAGCGGGCCCCACGACTGCACCCAGTCGATGTAGCGCCGGCCAGCAACATCCTCGACGTACGCACCGTCGCCACGTGCCATGAACACAGGCTCGTCGAGCCCCACGCTCTTCATTGCGCGCACCGGCGAGTTGACTCCACCGGGAATCGCGCGGGTCGCGCGCTGCCAGAGATCGGAGGTCAGAGCCACCGCGCAACGTCCTTGGCCCAGTAGGTGATGATCGTTCCCGCTCCGGCGCGCTTGATCGCCGTGAGCGACTCGAGGACGGCGCGCTCCTCGTCGAGGTGACCGGCCGCTCCCGCGGCCCGAACCATCGCGTACTCGCCCGAGACGTTGTATGCCCACACAGGACAGTCGAACCGATCGCGAACGGCCTTGATCACGTCGAGGTAGGGCAGCGCCGGTTTGATGATGAGCGCATCTGCACCCTCTTCCAGGTCGAGCTGGCATTCGCGCAGCGCCTCGCGGACGTTCGCGGGATCCATCTGGTATCCACGGCGGTCGCCTTCCGACGGTGTCGATTCGGCGACCTCGCGGAACGGGCCGTAGAAGGCCGAGGCGTACTTTGCGGCATACGAGACGATCGGCGTCTCGGGCAACGCCGCCCGGATCGCGGCCACACGACCGTCCATCATGTCGCTGGGTGCGACAACGTCGGCCCCAGCTGCAACGTGACTCGCCGCGGTACGCGCGAGCAGCTCCACCGTCTCATCGTTCACAACCTCACCCGCGCGGAGGACGCCGCAGTGGCCATGGCTCGTGTATTCACACAGACATACATCTGTGATGATCTTGATTTCTGGAAAATCTCTCTTCGCGAGGCGAATCGCCTTTTGCAAAGCCCCCGACTCATCATGGGCCGCACTGCCCCATTCATCCTTATGTTCCGGAATGCCAAACAGAAGTACGCTTCTGATCCCTGACTCCAGCACCCTTTCCAGTATGTGGGAAACCTTGTCCGGACTGTATCTTTTCTGCCCGTCAAGAGATGAAATATCTTCCATGATATTTTGCCCTTCTTTGATAAAAATCGGGTATATGAGGGCATTTTTAGAGATCCTGGTCTCCCTGACCAGATCTCTCATGATATCATCTGTCCTAAGCCTTCTTGGCCTTATTGCAATCTCCATCTGAACCTCCTCTAGATGTTTTTTTGACCATTGCATCGACAACTCCATCTAAAGTTGCTTTTTCTGATACGATACAATTCATGCCGCAGCGCCTTGCTTCCCTTGCCGTCTCTTCACCGATACAGACTGCGTTTACTCTGGCATGATCCAGATCCGGCAGCGCGTTGACAAAGCCCTTGACTG
>JANNQQ010000374.1:0-19787 GCA_031400835.1 Actinomycetes bacterium
CCTCGCTCGCCGGGTGGCCCGACGGGAGGTCGAGTCGGGCGAGCTCGGCGTGTCCCATGATCCCGGTGAGAATGTTGTTGAAGTCGTGTGCGACACCGCCCGCGACGAGCGTGAGCCCCTCGAGTCGCTGTGCGCGGTCGCGGGTCGCCTGCGCACGCGTTGCCTCCCAATGCCCGTAGAACGCCATCGCCGGCACCGACGCAATGAAGGCGGCCATTGGGACGAGCCAGCCCTCGACGTTATGGATCTCCGCCGCGATTGTCATCCCGATGGCGAGAAAGATCGCGCAGCCGGTGAATACCCGGTAGCCGTTGTGGATCGCATGCACGGAAGACGAGGAGGCTGCGAGCGCGCCGACCACGAAGGCCGCCATCCACGAGTGGGGTACGAAGTGGACAAGCGCTACGACTGCGATCACGTCGAAGACGGGTTGGCTCCAACCGGTCTCGACGAACGGAAAGCGAATCTCGACTAGGACAGCGAGTGGGGCGCACACGAGCATCAGCACGAGCGCGAGGGCATACCGGTGGCCGCCGACAGCAGGAACCGCGGCGGCGATCACGGCGAGTGCTGCGATGCAGCCAATTCTGAAGATGATGAACGCGGCGTTTGACCGCGCCCACCGATGGCGCGGATCGGCGTCCCCGACGTCCACGCCCCAGGCGTCCGAGCGCTCTCCCATGGGCGTATCCTGCACGGTCCGGTCGCGTTGCGCAGCCTCAGGATGTCTCTGAGCGCCCCGCCCACAGCGAGCCTCTAAACTGCGCCGCCATGACCACCGCCAAGCGTTTCCCCGATCGTGACCCGATCTTGTCCGTTCGGGCGCTCGCGGAGCCCCTCGACGCGGGCGGCGAGGCCGACGCGCTGTGTCGTATTGCCGGGCGAGCGATGGCGCGACGCGGGATGGGCAAGCTCGTCTTCCTTGATGTCGTAGACCGTTCTGGTCGGATCCAGGTGATCTGCGATGTCGCGAAGACAGGGGAGCTCGAAATTCATCTCGGCGACGTTGTCGGGGTCACGGGGAGACCCGGGCAGTCACGTCGTGGTGAGTCGTCGCTTCTCGCCGATTCGGTCGAGGTTCTCGCGCGAAACACGCAGCCCCTGCCCGACATCTTCCACGGGCTCACTGACGTCGAGTTGCGCTACCGAAAGCGCTATCTCGACCTGTTGATGAACGAGGAGACCAGGACCGACTTTCTGACCCGAGCGAAGGTCGTCACAGCGGTCCGGCGGTACCTCGACGAACAAGGGTTCATCGAGGTCGAGACACCAGTGCTTCAGCCGCGGTACGGCGGCGCGTTCGCGCGCCCGTTCGTGACGCATCACAACGAGCTCGACGCCGACCTCTACCTGCGCATCGCGACCGAGCTGTATCTCAAGCGGTTGATCGTCGGTGGTCTTGAGCGCGTCTACGAGCTCGGCAAGGACTTTCGCAACGAGGGGGTGTCGTTCAAGCACAACCCCGAGTTCACGATGCTCGAGTGGTATGAGGCCTACGCTGACTATCGGGACACCATGGCCCGGATAGAGGAGCTCGTCGAGCGGGTCGCACGCGAGGTGCTCGGAACCACGACCGTGCACTTTCGCGGCCATGAGATCGAACTCGCTGGCCCCTGGGTACGCACGACGTTCGCCGATGCCCTCGAACGGCATGAGCTCTGGATTCGCGACGAGAAGGAGCTCCGTGCGTGTCTCACCGAGAAGGGTGTCAACGCCGAGGGAGACAGGGACTGGGCGCAACTCATCGATCACGCTTTCTCGCACTTCGTCGAGCCCGGCTTGATCTCACCGACGATCGTTCACGACTACCCCATTGAGCTTTCGCCGTTCGCCCGAGCGACCGACAACGATCCGACCCTCACCGAGCGGTTTGAGTACTTCGCCGGCGGGATGGAGCTTGGCAACGCGTTCAGCGAGATCAACGACGCGGCCACGCAGGCGGCCCGGTTCGAGATGCAAGTAGCGCAGGTCGACGGTGAGCGCGGCGACCCGGACTATGTCGAGGCGCTGTCGTACGGGATGCCCCCGACAGGCGGGCTCGGCTTCGGTATCGACAGGTTCGTCATGCTCCTCACGGGCAAGGAGACGATCCGCGACGTGGTTCTCTTCCCGGCGTTGCGGCAGCGCGACGGGTAGCCCCAGTCCAGCCCTAGTCCAGACTCAGTCTGCACTGAGGGAAGCGCCCACTCAGGCTAGACCCTGGACTGCGCGCTCATGTGCGATGACGTCGTCGAGAATGTTGTCGAGCGTCCTCGACGGTGTCCAGCCAATCGCGGCGGTGATCTTGTCGATCGCCGGGATCCGATGGAGCATGTCCTCGATCCCCAGTCCATAGACGTTCTCGTACGCGATATACGAGACGGACGACGATGACGCGGTCTGTTCGATGATCCGCTTCGCGAGCTCGAGAATTCCGATGCGGTTGGATGAGCCGACGTTGTAGATCTCTCCCGAGCTGTCGCTGTCCATCAACCCTGCAAGCGCACGGATCGTGTCCTGAACGTGGCAGAAGCAACGCGTCTGTGATCCGTCGCCATGGATCTCAACCGTCTCGTTGGCGAGCGCTGCTCGGACGAAGCGTGGGATGACCATCCCGTACTCGGCGCTCTGACGGGCGCCGACGGTGTTGAACAGGCGCGCGATGACGACGTTGAGTCCCGATTCCTGGTGGTGCGCGAGCGCAAGAAACTCGTCCATCGCCTTCGAGTCGGCGTACGCCCAGCGGCGCTGCGTGGTCGGGCCATAGATGCGGCGGTCATCCTCAGCTAGTGGCCGCTCGTCTCGGTGGTCGCCGTATACCTCGGACGTCGACGCGACGAGAACCCGCTTGCCGAAGTTGTGCGCGTGCTCGAGTACGAGCTCGGTGCCTCGCAGGTTTGTGACCAGAGTGCGTACGGGCTGCTCGACAATGAGCCGCACTCCCACGGCGGCGGCGAGGTGATACACGACGTCGCACCGGTACACGAGCTCGTTCACCACCGTCGAGGAGAGCACCGAGTCGACCACGAGATGGAAGCCATCGCGGTCGCGAAAACGCTCGACATTGTCGAGCGAGCCGGTTGAGAGGTCGTCGAGAACCCACACCTCATGTCCCTGATCAAGGAGAAGCTCCGAGAGGTGCGAACCTATGAATCCTGCGCCGCCGGTGACGAGTACCTTCACGGCGGCCAAGGGTACAGGGAGCGCAAGGAGTAATCCCCCATCGGTGACCTGGGGGGTGTCGGCTAGGATCAGTGCACGACCTCGATTCGGAAGCGGGAGCGAAAGGAGCGTCGAGGTACCAGTGTTCGAGCGATTCACAGAGCGGGCTCGTCAGGTCGTAGTACTCGCGCAGGACGAGGCGCGCGCCCTCAAGCACAACTACATCGGGACGGAGCACATCCTTCTTGGCCTCCTACGCGAGGAAGAGGGGCTTGCGGCTCGCGTTCTCGAGAGCCTCGACATCACCGTCGAGGAGGTTCGCGCGCAGGTCGCGCGGATCGTCGGTCAGGGCGATGAGGTCACCACTGGGCAGATTCCGTTTACGCCGCGCGCGAAGAAAGTGCTTGAGCTCGCGCTGCGCGAAGCGCTGTCGTTGGGTCACAACTACATCGGCACCGAGCACATCCTCCTCGGTCTTGTGCGCGAGAACGAAGGGGTCGCCGCCCGGATCCTGCTCGACTTCGACGCGGACGCCGAGAAGATTCGCAACGAGATCATCCGCATGCTTTCCGGCCCGGGAAGGCGCCAGTCCGGTCAGGGCGCGCCGCCGGCGGGGGAGAAGGCGAAGAGCTCGAAGCTGCTCGACCAGTTCGGCCGCAACCTGACGAAGGCGGCGACCGAGGGCAAGCTCGACCCGGTCGTCGGACGCCAGACCGAGATCGAGCGCGTGATGCAGATCCTCTCGCGCCGTCAGAAGAACAACCCGGTGTTGATCGGTGAGCCGGGCGTCGGCAAGACGGCCGTCGTTGAAGGTCTCGCCTCACGGATCGCCTCGAACCAGGTGCCCGAGCTGCTCAAGAACAAGCAGATCTACACGCTTGATCTCGCCGCGCTCGTGGCTGGCTCGAAATACCGTGGTGAGTTCGAGGAGCGTCTCAAGAAGGTGATGAAAGAGATCACCCAGCGCGGCGACATTATCCTGTTCATCGACGAGCTCCATAACCTCGTTGGCGCCGGTGCCGCCGAAGGCGCAATCGATGCCGCATCGATCCTGAAGCCAGCGCTTGCGCGGGGTGAGCTACAGACGATTGGCGCAACGACGCTCGACGAGTACCGCAAGTACCTCGAGCGCGATGCCGCGCTTGAGCGCCGCTTCCAGCAGGTACGCGTGGAGGAGCCCACGATCGACGAGACGGTTCAGATCCTGCGCGGTCTACGCGATCGCTACGAGGCCCATCATCGCGTCAAGATCTCTGACGATGCGCTTCGTGCATCGGCGGTGCTCGCCGACCGGTACATCCAGGATCGGCACCTGCCCGACAAGGCGATCGATCTGATCGACGAGGCCGGCTCACGCGTGCGCATCCGGACGATGTCGGCGCCGCCGCGCTATCGCGAGCTCGAGGAAGAGATCGAGCGCGTCCGCTCCGAGAAGGAGGCCTCAATCGAGGCTCAGGAGTTCGAGAAGGCCGCGTCGCTTCGCGACAAGGAACGCAAGCTCTCCCAGAAGAAGAAGGAGCTTGAGGAGAACTGGCGCAACGAGGCCGACGAGGAGCAGCCCGAGATCGGCGAGGACGAGATCGCGGACATCGTCTCGATGTGGACGGGCATCCCGGTGTTCAAGCTCACCGAGGCCGAGTCGCAGAAGCTCATGCGCATGGAGGAAGAGCTCCACAAGCGCGTCATCGGCCAGGAGGCCGCGATCGTCGCCGTATCGAAGGCGATCCGTCGCGCCCGCGCCGGAATCAAGGATCCCAAGCGCCCGACCGGCTCGTTCATCTTCCTTGGCCCGTCAGGCGTCGGCAAGACAGAGCTCGCCCGCACGCTCGCCGAGTTCCTGTTCGGTGACGAGGACGCGATGATCCAGGTCGACATGTCGGAGTACATGGAGAAGCACTCCGTGTCGCGGCTCGTCGGCTCGCCTCCCGGCTACGTCGGGTACGACGAAGGTGGCCAACTCACCGAGGCCGTGCGTCGCAAGCCGTACTCGGTGTTGCTTCTCGACGAGGTCGAGAAGGCCCACCCGGATGTCTTCAATATCCTCCTTCAGATCCTTGAGGACGGGAAGCTCACAGACGCACAGGGGCGCAAGGTCGACTTCCGAAACACGATCGTGATCATGACGTCGAACATCGGCGCAGCCCAGATCTCGAAGAATCAGTCGCTCGGCTTCACCGTCGGAGACGAGCAGGGGCTCTCGTATGACGACATGAAGGGCCGCGTGATGGGCGAGCTGAAGAAGGTCTTCCGCCCTGAGCTGATCAACCGGATCGACGAGATCATCGTGTTCCACAAGCTCGAAAAGAGCGAGATTCTCCAGATTGTCGATCTGCTCATGAAGCGGCTGCGCAACCAGATGTCGGTGCACGGAGCGACCATCGAGCTCACCGACGCGGCAAAGGAGCTGCTGTCCGAGGAAGGCTACGACCCCGCAATGGGCGCGCGGCCACTGCGCCGAGCAATTCAGCGCCTGATCGAGGATCCTCTTGCTGACTTCGTGCTCGGTCGCGAGCTCCGCGAGGGCTCCACGATCATCGTTGACCGCCGCGAGGATCCGGGCCCGGACGATCCGAAGGTCGAGATGCGCGTTCTCGAGCCGGAGCCGTTGGCTGAGCCGGTTACGGTGCCAGCAGACGAGCCGGAGCTCGACGCCGACTCCACCGAAGACGTCTGAGCCCGCGCTCGCCCTGATTCGCGGGCTCGGCCCGCGACGCCGCGCGAATGCTGGTAGGTGCGCTAGAAGGGGCGATGCTTGTGGCTCGTCCGTACGGCGACGTCGATCGCTTCACGGCGACCGCCGAGTGGCTCCTCGCCTCGCTTGTCCCCGCTGAGTAGCGGCCTTTGCGCCGGTTCGGACCTGGTGCAAGCGTCTCTCGTCACGCCGCGTTGCCCATGACCCAGGACATTGGGTCACCCGCACCAAGGTCGGCAATCTCGCCGAGTAGCCACCGTGGTGCTCCAGGTGCCTCGCTTGGTGAGCGTTCGGTGGCAGAACCCGTCGTGGTGCTCTAGCGTCTCGCCTTATGGAGATCCGGCACGCGCAACCGTCCGACTATGGCCGTGTGATCGGACGGGTCAACGCATGGTGGGGTGGGCGCGACATGGCGCCCATGCTTCCAAAGCTGTTCTTCGTCCACTTCGAGGGGACGAGCTTCGTGACCGACGACGAGGATGGCCAACTCGCCGGCTTCCTGATCGGCTTTCTCTCGCAGACCGAGCCCGACGAGGCGTACATTCATTTCGTCGGTGTCGCGCCCGAACGTCGCGGCGAAGGGGTGGGACGGAAGTTGTACGAGCGCTTCTTCGATGAGGCGCGCGCCCATGGGCGCACGCGAGTGCTGTGCGTGACGTCGCCCGTGAACTCGAACTCAATCGCCTTCCACGAGAGGGTGGGTTTCGTTGTCGACCGGGTCGTCGAGGAGTACGACGGCCCCGGCGAGGATCGTGTGCTGCTCGTGAAACTGCTCGACTGAGGGCGTCTCCCTCCGGCGTCGAGCGGCTACCGTAGACCGACCCGTGTCAGGCCCTTTTGTCTCGTCCGTTTCGCGCCGCCATCCACGGCGGCGTCAGTTTCTCATCGCCATCGGCGTGCTCCTTTTCGTGCTCGGGATCCCAGCTGTCGCTCTTGCCGGTCTCTGGGTGGTCGACCGCGAGGCCGTGCCTCCCCGGACGACGATCGACGGTCTGCACCTTTCCGGCTTGACAAGAGAGCAAGCTGCGCTCGAACTCGGCCAGAACGTTGACCGACCCATCCGCCTCGTCGGGCCGAACGGTGTGGCGTTCACGACAGGAACGGCGCTAGGTGCGAAGCCGCTTGAGAAGGCGGCCCTCGACCGTGCCTTTGACGTCGGGCTTCTCGAACGGGCGGCGCGCCACTTGGGTCTCGGCGGCGAGCGTGAGATCGAGCTTGAGTACCGACTCGGCCCGGTGAGGACGGCCGAGCTCGCCAACCGTCTCGACGCTCGCTTCGGTGACGCACCCACGAACGCGGACATCGAGCTCGATGGCACGGCGGTGTCGGTGGTGCCCGCGGCGCCCGGAACAGCGGTAGACCGCAAGGCACTCCGTAGGGCGCTACGCACCCTACCCCGCGAGGTCGGGATCTCGGTCGTCGCCGCCGCCCCTGCTGTGGCTACCACCGCAGCAGACGACGCCGGCGCCCTGGTCGAGCAACTCCTCGACGGGCCACGGTTCGTTCAGTTCAAGGGCGTCGCCGCGCCGCTCTTCCCGAAGCGCCTCGCCGCGCTTGTCATGACCGAGCCTGGAGATCAGGAGCTCTTGGTCTCGCTCGATCCCGACGGCTTGGCGGCTGCGCTGCGCCCCCGGCTCGGGCGGTTTGAGCGAAAGGCGCGTGACGCAGAGTTCATTCCCGCGGGGAAGCGCGTCCGTCTTCGCCCTTCGGGCGCGGGTGAGGCGCTCGATGGCGTCCGGATCGGCGCCTCGCTGGTCAAGAACCTCTCTGTCAAAACGCACCTCGCGCGGTTCACCTCATCGCGACCGGAACTCACGACCGAGAAGGCGAAGAAGTTGGGCATCAGGGAGCTGATCTCGGAGTTCACGACCTACCACTCGTGTTGCGCGAACCGGGTGTCGAACATCCACACCGGCGCGGACATCATGGATGGAACCATCATCATGCCGGGTGGAACGTTCTCGCTCAACGAGGTGCTCGGCAAGCGCACCGCAGAGCGTGGCTTCCTCAGCGCGCCTCAGATCTTCAACGGGAGGCTTGAGAACGCAATCGGCGGGGGTGTGAGCCAGATCTCAACGACGACGTACAACGCTGCCTTCTTCGGCGGGGTGCGAATCATCACCCACCAGCCTCACCAGTTCTACATTTCGCGGTACCCCATGGGACGGGAGGCAACCGTCTCGTGGGGAGGGCCTGAGCTGATCTGGAAGAACGACTGGCCAGCAGCCATCCTCGTCGACACGTCGTACACCGACACGTCGATTACGGTTCGGCTCTACTCGTCCAAGCTCGGGCGACGGGTCACAACGACCTCCGGCGAGCCCCACAGCTACGTCTCGCCGCGCACAATCACGGTCAGGAACTCGTCGTTGCCGCCTGGATCGACGAACGTCGTTCAGTCGGCAGGCCCATCGGGCTTCACGATCAGCTACACCCGCAAGGTCTTCCGCAACGGCAAGCTCAAGCGCAACGAGCGCTACACGTGGCGCTACGACGCCGAGAACGCGATCATCGAGGTCGGGCCGCGGGCACGTCCCAAGCCAAAGCCACCTGCGACCCCGGAAGAGCCCTCACCGTCCGCTCCGCCCGAGACCGTCCCAGAGTCGACGCCTCCGCCCGATCCGTCGTAGAGAAAGCTGTTCTCATATGAGGCAACGTGGCGTCCGACGGGTCGGCTATCGTGGTTGAATGGCCAAGGTTGTTGTTCAGTTTTGTTGCAGTGAGTGCGGGACGACGACGGGACGTTGGCTTGGACGGTGCCCGGGTTGTGCTGCGTTCGGCACGCTTGTTGAAGAGCTCCAGGGTCGCGAAACGCCAAGCTCGGCCAAGGCCCGCGCGGCGACTCCGATCCGACTCGCCGATGTTCGTGTCGAGGAGGCGCAGCGGCTGTCGACGGGCGTCTCAGAACTCGACCGCGTTCTTGGTGGGGGGCTCGTTCCGGCATCGCTCGTGCTCGTTGGCGGTGAGCCCGGTGTGGGTAAGTCGACGCTCCTTCTGAGCGCACTCGCCGAGATCTCGAAGACCGGACGGAAGGCGCTCCTTGTCACCGGCGAGGAGTCGGTCGCGCAGGTCAAGCTGCGGGCGGCGCGACTCGGTGGGGCCGACGACGTCGAGATCCTGGCCGAGACCGAGCTCGAGACCGTTGCGGCGACGCTCGTCGAGCGGCGGCCCGACGTGTGCGTCATCGACTCCGTACAGACGCTGTATGCAGCGGAACTCGGCTCGGCTCCCGGTTCTGTGGCACAGGTGCGCGAGGCCGCTGGGCGCCTCCTCCGGGTATCGAAGGAGAGCGGGGTTGCCACGATCCTCGTTGGGCACGTGACGAAGGATGGCTCGGTTGCCGGGCCGCGGGTGCTCGAGCACCTGGTCGACTGTGTTCTTCAGTTCGAGGGTGACCGACACCACGAACACCGTGTGCTGCGGGCAGTGAAGAATCGTTTCGGCTCCACGAACGAGATCGGCGTGTTTGAGATGACCGCTGCGGGTCTGATCGGGGTGCCTGATCCATCTGAGCTCTTCGGTCGCACGCACGGCGGGGAGATCGGGGCAGCGGTTGCGTGCGCGCTCGAAGGGACCCGGCCGATCCTTCTTGAGATCCAAGCGCTCGTCTCGCGCACCGATCTCGCGATGCCGCGAAGAGTCGGGACTGGCGTCGACCCAAAACGCCTCGCAATGATCGTCGCCGTGCTTTCGCGACACGCTGGCATCGCACTCGGGGCTGCCGACGTCTTCGTCAACGTAGCCGGAGGCGTGCGTATCGACGAACCTGGCGCCGACCTCGCCATCGCGCTCGCGATCGCGTCGGCGGCTCGCGGTTCGCCGGTTCGCGACGGTGTCGCAACGATCGGCGAAATCGGGCTGACGGGACGCTTGCGCCCGGCCGCGCAGATGGACAGACGGCTCGAGGAGTGCGCGAAGCTCGGAATCGTCACGGTGGTCGCACCCGACGGCTTCCGCTCGACGGAGGTCGCTCCAAAGGCCGTTGGAGGCCCGCGGGTCACCCCTGTGGAGACCGTGCGGCAGGCGATTGCCGTCGCGCTTGAGGCGCGCGTTGAGGTTGCTTCCGACGCGGCCGACGCGTAGCGATGGGCGTGCGAGGGCCTTCCTAACGGGGCAGGAACCTCGACGGAAAATCCGCTAGAATGAGGTCTCTCGCCGGCGGTCTTCTTGAGCCGGCGCTTTTCGTGAGATGAAAGAAAACTCGCGGGGAATGGTGCTCGCGAGATCGGCTGTTAGCCAGTTCGGGACGACGGGAGGGCTCATCGCGTGTTCGATGTCGGCGACAAGGTCGTGTATCCCCACCACGGTGCGGGAACGGTTGTCAGCAAGGACGTCAAGATCGTTCTTGGGCAGGAGCGGGAGTATCTGACAATCAAGATCCTGCACAACGAAATGACCGTGAACGTCCCAACGGACAACGCGGAGAAGGTCGGTTTGCGTTGGGTCATCGACCTCGAGATGGTCGAGGTCGTGAACAAGGTCCTGCTCGGCGGTTCAACGGAGATGCCGAAGAACTGGAATCGGCGTTTCAAGCACAATCGCGACAAGATGAAGACCGGTGACATCCTCGAGCTTGCCGAGGTTGTTCGCAACCTGGCGCTTCGAGATCACGAGAAGGGTCTTTCGACGGGCGAGAAGCAGATGTACGTCAAGGCCAAGAAGATTCTTGCTTCCGAGTTGATGTATGCAAAGAACCTCTCGGAGGACGACGCCCACGCGTGGCTTGAGGAAGTGCTGGCCAACCCCGCAAAGGGGAAGAAGGCCAAGCCGAAGGCTGCGGCAGCCGCGGCAGCGGTGTAGGGCACTTCTGCCTGAGGCAGAATTGCCTATGAAGAACTGTTCGCATGATCCTCCGGCCGCCTTGCCGCGGCCGGTGGATTGCTGCTCGCCCGGTCACTCGTGACCGATCCACGCCTAAGCGGTTCCGGTAGTGCCGGAACCGCTGCCGGAACCGCTTGGTGCATTCTCGTCGCCGCCGGTGAGGGTCGGCGGCTCGGTTTGAATCGGCCAAAGGCATTCGCGGCGCTCGGTGGTCGACCTCTGCTTGCTGAGAGCCTCGAGCGACTGGACGCGAGCGACTGGATTGAAGGCATCGTCGTCGTTGCGCCGCCGGAGTGGGAGGAGCCGACGATACTGCTGGCCGAGGAGCTCGTCGCCTCAAAGGTCACCGCGGTCGTTACCGGCGGTGCGACACGCGCCGACTCCGTGGCTGCGGGGCTCGAAGAGGTTCCGGCCGAGGCGTCCGTCATCCTCGTCCACGACGCCGCCCGACCACTCGTCACGGACGCCGTGATTGGGCGCGTTCTCGGCGGCCTTTCCGCCGGGGTAGCTGGCGCCGTGCCTGGGGTGCCGGTGCAGGACACGGTCAAGCGGGTCGACGGAGGGCAGGTGGTCGAGACGCCTGAGAGGGCGTCGCTCGTTGCCGTTCAGACACCGCAGGCGTTCAACGCGGCGCGCCTACGGGCGGCATACGCGGGCGACCTCCAGGGGGCGACCGATTGTGCGTCGCTCGTTGAGCGCGCCGGCGGGAGCGTGGTGGTCGTCGAGGGCGACCCTGCCTTGCTGAAGGTGACCACGGTCGACGACCTTGCCAGGGTCGAAGCGCTTCTGTGACTCTGTGACCGTCCGCGCGGTCGTGTTCGACGTCGGCGAGACGCTTATCGATGAGGGTCGGACTTGGGGCCTTCAGGCCAAAGCTCTCGGGGTCTCAGAGGCCGTCTTTTTTGCAGCACTCGGGGCCGTGATCGAGCGGCGCCAGCATCATCGACGGGTATTCGACGAAATCCGATCAGGTTCCGAGCCAGCTGAGGGTCAACTTCTCTACTACGAGGAAGCAGATCTTTACACGGACGTACGACCTTGCCTCGAGGTGTTGCGAAACGCCGGGTACTTCCTTGCCGTGGCTGCGAATCAGCCAGCGTCGACCGAGGGGTTTCTCGCGAGTTGTGAGTTGCCCTTCGACCTTGTCTCCAGCTCCGAGAGTTGGGGTGTCGAGAAGCCAGACTCCCGATTCTTCGAGCGCGTGGTTGAAGAGCTCGGGCTTGAGCCAGCGGAGATCGCGTACGTCGGTGATCGCATCGACAATGATGTGGTGCCAGCGGCTGCAGCCGGGCTTGTGTCGGTGTTCCTCCGCCGCGGCCCCTGGGGCTTCGTTCACGCCTCCTGGCCGGAGGTTCAGCGGGCGCATCTACGGATCGAGTCGCTCGCAGAGTTACCTGACGCACTCGCGTCTCTCGGTCATTAGCGGAGCGAGAGTTGAGTATTCGAGCGATGGTTCGACCGCCTTGTTGGCCGGGTAGCTTCGGCTCGACAGCACGAGCACCGGTTACGCTCCCGCGATGAGCGACCTCAGGATCGGTCTCGGCGTCGACGCCCACGCCTTCGGCGATGGGGTGCCCCTCGTGCTAGGTGGGGTGACGATCGATCACCCGCGCGGCCTCGTCGGTCACTCCGATGGCGATGTGATCGCCCACGCGCTCACCGACGCGCTGCTTGGCGCCGCGGGATTGGCCGATATCGGCGCCCTCTTTCCATCAGACGATGAGCGTTATCGCGGGGCGGACTCGCTTGCGCTCCTCTCCGAGGCGTATGCCACCGTGCGAGACGCTGGCTACGCGTTGATCAACGCCGACGTCGTGCTCGTGGGTCAGGAGCCGAGGATCGCTGGGCATCGCGAGGAGATGCGGCATCGACTTGCAACGGCGCTCGACTGCGAGGTCGACCGGGTCAACGTGCGTGCGACGACGACCGACCTCCTTGGCTTCACCGGTCGCGGCGAAGGTCTCGCAGCGGAAGCCGTTGCGTTGCTGGGTCGCGAAACCTGAACGACGCGCGACGCGCGACCGGTCGGGGACTACCTTGCCGCTGCGGAACGCGCTATGGTGTGAAAGCACCTCCCTTCAACGAAAGGGAATGACGTGGAGACGAGTCCACCGGACTGATTGCGGAGCGCCCGCTTCACACCTGTGAAGGCGGACGCAGGTCGCGACCGACTTGCCCGCGACCGAGTTGATCGACCCTTGATCGGCTGATGGTGGTGTCGCGCTCAGCGGACACCACAGGTCGCTCTCTTGTGGAGCCGACGTGCACCGGCGAGCGGAATGGGTGCACTCGGCTCCACCATTGTGCCGTCGCCTCACAGGCTGCGCGCTCCCTCGACTGCTGCGCCGGGAGCCTTGCGGCACGTCCGTCCCGTGAACGTTCGGTGACGGCCCGGCTCGGCTCGATGCTGGTCGGTTAGGCTCGCCGCGTGTTGGGAACCTATGACCTCGTCGTGATCGGATCGGGACCTGCTGGCCAGCGCGCCGCAGTGCAAGCCGCCAAACTGGGTAAGAGCGTCGCGCTGGTCGAGCGCGGCCGACGGGTTGGTGGTGTCTGTGTGAACTCCGGCACCATCCCCTCGAAGACCCTTCGCGAGGCAATCGTGTACCTCACGGGGCATAGTCAGCGCTCGGTCTATGGCCAGAGCTATCGGTTGAAGTCCGAGCTCACTATGGGTGATCTGCTCTGGCGCGCGAACGCGGTTGTCGAGGCCGAGGTCGACGTGATTGAGGATCAGCTCCGACGCAACCATGTTGAGCTCGTCTGTGGCGTCGCCACGATCGTCTCGCCCACAGAGATATCGGTGGTCGAGCCCGACAACGTCGAACGGCGGCTTGAGTGCAGTGCCATCGTGATTGCTGTAGGCACCACGCCAAGCCATCCATCCGACGTCGGGTTCGACGGTCGCACCATTCTCGACTCTGATCAGATTCTCGACCTGGAGAAGATTCCGGCGTCAATGGTCGTCGTTGGGGCAGGAGTCATCGGGATCGAGTACGCCTCGATGTTCGCTGCGCTCCGGACGAAGGTCACGGTGGTCGAGAAGCGGTCGCGTCTCCTGGAGTTCTGTGACGCGGAGGTCGTGGAGGCGCTTCAGTTCCACCTGCGTGAGCTCGGCGTTCAGTTCCGGTTTGGTGAGTCGGTCGAGCGCGTCGAGGCGGTGGAAGGCGGTTCGGTCACGCACCTTGCCAGCGGCAAGAAGATCGCCTCTGACACGGTGCTGTACTCGGCTGGTCGGCTGGGCTCGACGGGTGACCTTCGCCTGGAAGAACTCGGCGTCTTGCAGGACGATCGTGGTCGCATCAAGGTCGACGATAACTTTCTCACCGCCGTTCCAGGTGTGTACGCGGTAGGCGACGTCATTGGCTTCCCGAGTCTTGCTGCGACCTCCGCGGAGCAGGGGAGGCTGGCCGCCTGTCACGCGCTCGGCCAACCCAGCCATTCGATCAACAAGCTGTTGCCCGTCGGGATCTACACGATTCCCGAGATCAGCTATGTCGGACTGAACGAGGAGGAGCTCACGGCAGCAGCCACACCGTACGAGGTGGGGATCGCGCGCTACAAGGAGCTTGCGCGCGGCCAGATAGTGGGTGACCACCACGGAATGCTCAAGCTGCTTGCCTCTCCCGAGGACGGGAAGCTGCTCGGCGTGCACGTGTTTGGCACGAGCGCGACCGAGGTCGTTCACATCGGCCAGGCGGTAATGGGATTCGGCGGAGGGCTCGATTTCCTGGTCGACTCGGTGTTCAACTACCCGACATTTGCCGAGTCGTACAAGGTCGCCGCGCTTGACGCAACGAACAAGTTACGCACGCTCGCCCGCGTCTCGGGGTAGGCGTGGTTCGGGAAGAGGTCAGTGGCTCCGCGTCACTTGCGCTGCATGACGTGCGCGAGCGGTCGTTACGCAGCAGGCAGCGTAAAGCTCACGCGTGCGCCGCCGCCGGTTCGGCCTTCGGCCCAGATCCGGCCACCGTGGGCTTCGACGAGACCACGCGCAATCGCAAGGCCGAGCCCGGCGCCTGGCGTGGTGCGGGCTCGGTCGCCCCGCCAGAAGCGATCGAACATCCGACCCGATGCCTCGGCGTCGAGACCTTCGCCCGTGTCCTCAACCGTCACCTGGATCTCGGTCGCCCCACGGCGTTCGACTCTGATAGCGATGGTCCCGTCCGAAGGTGTGTGGCGGAGCGCATTGACCAGAAGGTTCGAGAGAACCCGCTCGACCTTGTCGGGAGCGAAGCGTGCGACCGCCTCATGGTCGACCTGCGAGTCGAGATCGACCCCCCGCCGCATTGCATCGGTCTGGATACCGCGTAGGCAGCTTGCGACCACTCCCTGCAACGGCGCGTCCTCGAACTCAAGCGTCAACGCCCCGGCGTCGATCCGCGCAAGCTCGAAGAGATCGTCGACCAGCATCGCGAGAATCGCGACCTGCTCGCGGAGCACCGGAAGCGTGGTCTCCGACTCGATCAACCCGTCTTCGAGCGCCTCGAGCATCGCTTGCATGTTCGCAAGGGGCGTCCGTAGGTCGTGGCTTGCCCAGGCTACGAGCTCGCGGCGGGCGTCAAACAGCCGCTCGATGCTGTCGGCCATCTCGTTGAACGCCGACGCAAGATCTGACACCTCCGTAGGCCCTGCCTCGGAAGCGCGCACCGTGAGATCGCCAGCCGCGAGCGCGGAGGAGGCCGCGCGCAGCCCGTCGACCGAGCGCACGATCGAGCGGGTCAACACAAGCCCGGCGATCACGGCAACGGTGGCCGAGGCGGCCGACACCGCCAGGATCTTCACGTCGTCGCCCATGTGGAACGCGACCCATCCCGACAGGAGGACGGAGGTCAGAGGGAGGCATACCGACAGCACAGCCAGGCCAACCAACTGAAGACGCAGGCTAGGGAGGAGACGCAGGAGCGTCACCGCTACGAGTCCTACAGCCAGCGTCGCCACTGCGATCGTGATGGCGGTCCCCACCATCGCGATCGGCATCAGAGGGTGTGTCCTGGATTGGCGCTCATCTGGCGGTGTGTGAACCCGGGATCAACCATTTAGGGCACCACCCGGTACCCAACCCCCCAGACGGTCTGAAGGTGAACCGGTGCGGAGGGGTTGTCCTCGATCTTCTCGCGGAGTCGACGGACGTGCACCGTCACCGTTCCGGTGTCGAGCGCTGCCTCGTAACCCCAAACACGACTCATCAGTTGATCGCGTCCAAATACGCGACGGGGGTGGCTGGCGAGAAACCAGAGAAGGTCGAACTCCTTCACCGTGAGCTTGATCTCCTCGCCGGCCTTGCGGGTCTCGCGTGTTGCCGCATCGAGCTCGAGATCGCCGAAGGCAAGTCGCTCGTTCCTGACGCCGATCGCCGAGGACCGGCGTAGCACGGTGCGAACCCGCGCAGCAAGCTCTCGCGGAGAGAATGGCTTCGTGACGTAGTCATCGGCGCCGAGCTCGAGCCCGACAATGCGATCGGCCTCCTCGCCACGGGCCGTGAGCAGGATCACCGGGAGCTCTGAACGCGAGCGGATCCAGCGGCATAGCTCTAGCCCATCCGTCCCGGGAAGCATCACGTCGAGGACAACGAGGTCAGGGTTGTGGCGCTCAAGGATCTCGCGGGCGACGTCACCACGATCGGCCTCGAGCGTCGCGTACCCCTCACGCTTGAGGTAGCGCACGACGACCTCCCGGACGATCGGCTCGTCATCAACGACAAGGACAGTGGCCACGGGACGAAGTGTGGTCGATGCATCCTTACGTCCGTCTGAACTCATCATCTCCGCAGCTTTCCACATCGACGTGCGGCCGCAAGCGGTGCTCAGACCGGAAGCGCGACGACACCGTCGTTGATGACGACCAGCCCGTCGCGCTCGAGCGCGCTGAGCGCCTCCAGATCGAGTTGACCGACGGGCTGCGGCTGCGACGCCACCAGCCGCAGCACCACCGACCGCCGCTGACGGAACGATCCTTCGAACCGCGATTGCTTGCGGGCCGGCTGGTCACGCGTTCCAACTGAACGGCAGCCCGACGCCAGCGGGCACGCCTCGCAGCGCGGGACCCGCGCGATGCACACGGTCGCGCCGAGATCCATCAGCGCCTGTGCGGCGTTCCCCGTGAAGCGATGGCCGGTGCGGCGCTCGATGCGCTCGACATTGACGTCGCGCGGCAGCACCTCCTCACCGAAGGCGAAGTTACGCACCGCGGCGGCCGTGTAAGGCCCTACCCCTGCAAGTGCAGTGAGGTCTTCCGGCCAGCCGTGCTCAACGATGCTGCTGGCGGCCCGGTGGAGGTTGAGGGCACGCCGGTTGTAGCCAAGGCCCTGCCACTCGCGGATCGCTTCCGCTGGCGGGGCGGCTGCAAGCGCGTCGACGGTGGGCCAGCGTTCGAGCCAGCGCACGTAGCGCGGGATCACGCGATCGACCTGTGTCTGTTGGAGCATGACCTCGCTGACGAGAATCGCGTAGGGGTCACGCGTATGGCGCCAGGGGAGATCCCGAGCCGAAGCGCGGTACCAGGAGAGGAGGAGGGTCTCCATCGCATCGATCCTAGTCGCCGGAGCTGAGCGTCTCGACCCCTCGCGCGACGCCCGTGTGATCGTCTACCCTCTTCACATGCCCTTCGGCCTTGGGATGTGGGAGATCATCGTCGTGATCGGCGTGATCTTGCTCGTGGTCGGGCCTGCGAAGGCTCCTGGGGTGGCACGCTCACTCGGTCGCGGCGTCAAGGAAGTGCGCGATACCGTGACCGTCCCTCAGCAGGAGATTCGTGATGCCCTGCTCGGCGACGGTGATGCCGAGACAAAGCCGCGGTCTACGCCGCCGCAGTAAGCCCGGCCCCGCGAACACAGTCGCTGCGGTACGTGCCACCAAACTCGGCGCAGCGCTCGCGCTTTGCCGACTCCTGCGTCTCAAGGGTGGCGATGATCGTTCCCATCCCTTCGAAGCAGCGAGGTCGCAGGATGTCCGACACCTTGCCGCAGAAGGTCGCAGCTGGTGCACCACTGGCGGCTTGGCTCGCGATGTCGCGGACGGCTCCGTAGACGCAGTCCGCCTCTCCCACGGCACCGGCGACTGAGCACAACGCCACAACCGCTGTGGGTCGGCCATAGTTGTTGCCCGACGCCTGACGTCCGAAGCCTTGGAAGCAGTACGCGCGCCACTGGAGATCGGTCTCCGTCCTGCACGCGGCTGCGACCTTCTTCCAGTCGTAGTTCGTCCCGCGCACGAGGTTGTCACTCACCTGGAGATAGCAGTAGAGCTTGTGGGTGTCAGCAACAGACGGGCATGGCTCAAGTGGGTTCTTCGGGTCCCATGGCGGCGGTGCGTCACCAAGTGAAGGGCTAAACCCCTCCATGAAGACACCGCCGTCGCACGATTGACGCGACCAGGTGTCCACGAGACGAGTACAGAGGCCAAGAGACACATCACGCGCGTACCCGGTGCGCAGCATCAATCCGTGGCCGATGCCATGGAGACATTGGTAGTGCGTAAAGGGCGGCCAGCTCTTGCCAGCGGGATCGCAGAGGTCGCGGATGAGCCGACCGAGCTCGCCGGTCGACCGGGCTGGGGCAAGAGCCCGTTCGAGGAGCCCGTGGTAGAAGCCGCTCCAGCAGGTCGAATCGCCTTCTGCCAGCGCCGTTGCGACGTCGCCGTCCTCGCGCGCCAGTACTGCGGCGCCGATCGTGTGCGTGATGCGGTGACAGTTCGCCTTCACCTCGGGCACCGTCACGCCTTGCGTAACGGCTTCGGCGAGAGCGCTCTTGGCGTCCGAGCGGTAGGCGAGGTTGCCGAACGCCTGCTCGTAGCACTCGCGGATCTCTGCGGTGACAGCCTCACAGTCGCCGACGGTTTTGTCGTCGACCTCGAACGGTCCCGCCGCCGGATGCGGGTTGAGAACCGAGCCGCCTTGAGGCCCGGGAGTAGCCTGGGGATCGTTGTCCATCGCCTTGACGACAGCGAAGGCACCCACGGCGAGCACCGGGACGGCTGCCAGCGTTGCAATGAGAATTCCACGGCGCATCACCCAAGAATGCCTGTCGCGCTCGCCCCGCTACCGTGCGACGAGTTCGGGCGGTGGGCCGGCGATGACCCGCACCTTGCCGACCAGTCCCTGAGCGAGAGCGCGGGCGAAGGCATCGCCGAGGAGTTCTCGAGCTGCGTGGTCGAGCGCCCGCGCTCCGAGCCCGTGCTCTGCAACGTCGAGGATCGCATCCTTGAGGACAGGTTCGACCGAGGCGTGAGCGAAGCCATACTCCCGCGCCAGCGACTGGATCGCTCGCCCTGCAGCGAGCCTTCGTGTCTGTGCTCCCAGCGGTCGGAACACGGCGAAGGCGCCAATACGGGCAAGCAGCGGCTCGGAGAATCCGTTCTCCTGCAATAGCTCGCGGCACTTGTGTGCGACGACCCATCGATCTGAAAGGTCGACACCACCAAGCCAATCATCGAGATCGTCGGCACCCAGGTTGGTTGTCATCGCGATCACTGCGTGGGCGCCGTCGATCTCTTCACCCGTGGGGGACGAAAGACGGCCCCGATCGAGAAGACCCAGCAGTGCCGTCTCGATGATTTCCGGGTGCGCTCGGTCGATCTCGTCGAGAAGGATGATGCAGCCAGGCGATTCGAGCGCCGCCCCGAAAGGTGTCTCGTCGCCGTGTCCGACATACCCCGGCGGGGCACCGAGGAGCCTGGCCACCTGATACGAGGAGGCAAGCTCACCACAGTCGACACGATGAACGTGCGTGCCCTTGTGCCCAAGCGCCCTAAGCGCCTGCGGAAGCGCTTCGATCGCGGTGGTCTTGCCGGTACCGGTGGCTCCCAGAAGGAGCACCGTCCCAGGTCGAGCCGGCGCCGTCTTGGCGAGCTGTGTCGCGACGGTGGTCGCTACCCGCTCTAGCGCCGCGCCCTGTCCTTTGATGACCCGGCCGAGCCGGTCGAGAAGCTCGTCGGCGAGTACCACGCGTTTCGATCTGTCGCGTGGAGTCTCGATCACAATCGTGACTGACGGCGCCTCCTTTCGGAGTGCCGCGATCGTCGCGGCATCCGGCTCCGGGTTGTCCGGCAACGTGAGGATGAGATCGAGCGTGTCGATGTTTCGACGAGGTACATCGACGCCAAATGCGGTTGCGAGCGTGGTGTTCCAGAAGAAC
>JANNQQ010000375.1:0-6098 GCA_031400835.1 Actinomycetes bacterium
CGGCCCTGCGGGTAGAAGCGCGACGGCGTCGCGTCCTCGCCCCACTCGGCGATGCCGGAGAGGTTGATGTCCCACACGTCGACGAGGTCGTCGCAGAGCTCGACGAACGGCAGGCAGTCGCGCTTGAGCTGCGTTCCGGCCTCGCCCATGAACATGTCGGTGGACATCCGGACGCAGATCGCGCAGTCGTCGCCCACGGCCTCCTTGACCATCTCGATCGTCTCGCGCCAGAAGCGGGCGCGGTTCTCGAAGGAGCCGCCGTACTCGTCGGTGCGGTGGTTGTAGTACGGCGTCAGGAACTGCTGCGGCAGGTACGAGTGCGAGCCGTACACGTAGACGATGTCGAACCCGGCGGTGCGTGCGCGCTTCGCTGCAGCCACGTAAAGG
The DNA here is from genome assembly GCA_031400835.1 of Actinomycetes bacterium. Classification (GTDB taxonomy): domain Bacteria; phylum Actinomycetota; class Thermoleophilia; order Gaiellales; family Gaiellaceae; genus Gaiella. The sequence goes on from JANNQQ010000375.1 coordinate 388, forward strand.
TTCTGGAGATGACGAATGTCGTCCTTGTCGGCCTCGATCGCGTAGGTGAGGAACTCGAAGTCGCTCGGAATCTGCGAGGGGCCGCGCGCAACACAACGCGACTCCATGTTCGGTGCGTGGGGGCCGCCATACCAGAGCTCGCACGCGGCGAGCGCGTCGTGCTCGTGAAGCATGTCGCACATCAGCGACAGGTTCTTGATGTCGCCGTCGTCCCAGATCCGTGCCGACATGCGGTGCGTGTCATCCGACTCGGGAGAGATCGAGCAATACTCGGTCGAGACGCCGGCAAACCCACCCTCGGCCTTCAGCGCGCGGAAGTACGCCTGGCTGAACGGTTTCTCGGAGCCGAAGCCGTTGCAGTGAGGTACCTGGTAGAACCGGTTCTTCATCACCTTCGGACCGATCTTGATCGGCTCGAAGAGAATGTCGTGCTTCGGATCGCGTGGCATCTGGGTCTCCTCTGGGTGGTTGAGGTAGGGGGATTCTCGCGATTCGGAGACGGAGATGCAAACGACATACGACCCGTGCCACCGTGCCAGGCCGCCCCGGGGTCACCCCGCTTCGCGGAACCGGCTCGCAAGGACGCCGAGCAGGGCGATCGCAGCTCGTGGATCGGCCGCGAGCCCCTCGTGTAGCTCGGCGCGCGTCACGACGACGCACGTCGTATCGGTCTCCGCGGTGATCGTTGCCATTCGCCCGGCGCCCGGATCGAGCACCTCGATCTCTCCGATCAGGGCACCGGTGCCGAGCGAAAGCGTCCGGCCCGTCCGCTCCACCCGCACCTCACCCGAGGTCACGAGCATCAGCGTGTCCGAGGCCTCTCCCTGTCGCATGAGCGTCTGTCCCGCGGTGAAGCTCACCTCGGAACCGAGCCGCAAGAGCTGATCGAGCAACTCGCGCGGAAGACGCGAGAAGAGATCGGGCTCGCCGAGTAGGCGTTCGTACCGTCCCCCGTGGAAGAGCAGAGGCTCGCCTTCTCCGTATCGGGCGTACTCGACGTGGCCGAGGAAGAGGGAGTGGTCACCACCCCAGTACGTTCGCACTACCCGAGCGACGATGTGCGCCAGCGCGCCCTCCACGACCGGAGTGTCCCTGACGACGATGAACTGTGGCTCGGGACCGTCGCGTGCACTGCGGGCATACGTCTCCGAGAGGTCCGACTGCCCCTGCGCGAGCACGCTCACCCCGTACGTGCTTCCCTCGTGCAGCATGCCGCACATCCTCGCCTTGCGATCGAGCGAGATCAACACGAGCGGGGGCCGGAGCGACACCGACATGAATGCGTTGGCGGTCATCCCGTGGACGTGATCCCCCGCTCGCGTCGTCAGCACGGTGACGCCGGTTGCGAACATCCCGAGCGTCTGGCGGAATGCGATTGCCGGGTCGCCCTCGAGATCGCCGATATCGATCGGCTCGTTGCTCGGGGGCGCGAACCCGCCGCGCAGCGTCAGGTCGAACTCCCTGGGGGGCGGCGTGTCGGTGCTCATGAGTGGATTGTGCCCGAGCCAGTACCGCCGAGCTCCGTCGACAGCGCCGCGGTGTGTTCGAGCAACACGCCCACCGCCTCCTGTGCCGCCTGCGCGTCGAGTCGCGAAGCCGGACCCTGCACTCCGACGATCCCCGCGAGGACACCCCTGCTGTCCCGCACGGGCGAGGCAATGGCTGCAAGCCCCGGTTCGCGCTCCTCGCGTGCCTCCGCGAATCCCCGCGTGCGCACCCGCTCGAGCTCCTCGACGAGCGCTGCACGCGTCGTGATCGTTTGCGGCGTGAACGCCGTGAACGGCTCGGCGGGTAGCGCCACATCGCCGAACGCAAGCATTACCTTTCCCGCAGCCGTCGCGTGCCCGACGCTCGGCCGCCCGAGCTGTGCAACGCTCTGGACGACCGACGAGCTGTGTGCGAAGTCGATGGTGATCGCGTCGTGCTCGCCGGGCGCGGACAGGGTCGCCGTCTCCCCGGTCTCACGCACGAGCGCCTTCAGGTGCGGCCGCGCGAGCTCGCGGAGGTCGAGGCGTCCTAGCACCGCATTGCCGAGCTCGATCAGCCGGAGAGACAGGCGGTAGCGGCCGCTACCTGGCACGTGCTCGACGAACCGTGCCGAGGCGAGCGTTGCGAGGAGACGTGAGACGGTGCTGGCGTTGATCCCCGTGCGGCGCGCGATCTCGTTCGTCCCCAGCTCACAACCGTCGGCGAGGGCGTCGAGAACCGTGAATGCGCGCTCCACAGCCGCGACGTGGCGAACGGCTGGTTGACCGGTACGAGCCATGCTATTCTCCTTCAGAGTCCTTTTCGATACGCCATTGCCCGGGAGGCAATTCACATGATAGCTGCTTCGTCCCGCTTCGTCATCGTCGGCGCCGGCATGCACGGCCTGTCGACCGCCTACCACCTCGCCGTCGAGCTCCGGCAGCGCGGCATCGGGTCCGGCGCGGACATCGTCGTGCTCGAGAAGGCGACGCCCGGTGCCGGCGCCACCGGCATCGCGTGCGGCGTCGTCCGCAACAACTACTTCCAGCCTGCGATGAGCGAGCTCATGCAGGCCTGTGTCGAGGTATGGGAGTCCGATCCCGCCGCCTACCACTACAACAGCGTCGGCTACATCGCGCTCGGCCCGGAGGTGCAGGAGAGCGACCTCAGCGCGGTCTTCGAGCGCCATCAGCGCATCGGCTACAACTCGAGTCTCTACGTCGGTGAGGCCGAAGTCGACGCTCACATGAAGGAGCTGTTCCCGGACTGGCGGGCAAAGGGCGTCACGATCTGCCTCCACGAGCACCAGGGTGGCTTCGCCTTCAATGTCGAGTCGGTGATGGGCCTCCGTGACAAGTGCCTCGAGGAGAACGTCCAGATTCACTCCTACGTCGAGGTGACCGGCTTCGAGCTCGGCGACGACGACACGGTGACGGCCGTCGAGACCGACAAAGGCAGCATCACCGTCGGCGAGCAGGTCGTGATCGCGCCCGGCCCGTGGGCCAAGCACTTCTGGGGGATGCTCGGGCTGCCGATGACGATCGATATCCACACACCCTCCGGTGATGTCGCGCGCGACCAGCCGATGTGGACGTACTGGAACCTGCAGGAGGGGGAGATCACGGTCGACCCGCTGATGTTCGACCTTGCCGACGGCAGCGCCCCTCCGGTGATCCACCTCGACACCGATGCCCCGCTCTATACCGACGAGGGCAAGCTGATCACCGACGAGCTGTGGGGGATCTACTACAAGCGCGACAGGCATGGCGTCCAGGGTGGCGCCTCGCCCCTCACGGTCGATGGTGACCTCGAGCTTGATCCCTACCCCTCGACCACGAACGTCGATGAGAGCTTCCCTGACATGTGGTGCGCTGCACTGTCACACGCCATGAGTCGCTTCGAGGGGTGTCGGCCGCTGTACAAGCAAGCGCGCTCTGGCGGGGTTGGCGCCTTTACCGCGGACAATTTCCCTGTGTTCGATTGGGTGAAGCCGAACGTCTATGCCGTCCTCGACTCGAACCACGGCTACAAGATGATTGGCGTCGGTCGTGAGGTCGCACGCGTCCTCATGGGCGACAGCGCACCTCTATTGACGCCGTTCCGGTTCGAGCGATTCGCCACCGGCGACCTCCACCCTGTGTCGAACTCGCCCTATCCCTGGTCGTGACCATCTGAAGGTCACCGGTTGCGTGACCCGGTCCAGCAGGGGAAGATGGCGGCATGCTGGTGTTTCTCCTCCTCGGCTATTCGCCGCCGCTCCTTCTGCTGACTCTCGCGATTGTGCTGTACCTCACGGTGATCGAGCTCCGAGAGATTCGCCCGAACTACGGGTGGTGGATCTGGTGGTTGTTGCTCGTGTTCATGACGCACTTCGTCGGCTACATCGTGCTGCGTGTCTACGCGGTCGTCAGACGGCATCGTGCCGAGACCTAGAGACCTCCGCGACAGCGGGCTTGGACGCCTCGCGATCATTGCGGTCGTACTGCTCGTTGCTCTACTTGCGTCACGGTCGTGCACGGGACGAGGCGATGCGGAGCTAAGTCGAGCGGAGGCGATCGAGGTCGCGGCCCGCGAGGCCGCCTTCAAGCGCGATGGTGCGCAGGTCAGATACGTCCAACAGGGGATTCCGCCTCGGGGTGTGTGGATCGTCTCGTTCTATACAGGTGCTCCGAACGATCCGACCCGCGTACAGACCATCCTCGTAGATGCCAGCACCGGGCTGATCGTCGAGCAGTAACAGGCTCTCGCCGGACGAGACCGGACATGCGCCGCAGGGTGCAAACGCCGGCTATGCGAGCGCACGCCTCACATTCGCCGGGGGAATGGCCGAAGTGCACATAGTTTCCATTCGAAGACTGGTGGGTTTAGACATTCATGTGCGGTCCGTCACTTCGTAGTCTCGCGCCACATCTCCGGGAGGCAGCGGTGAGGAGGGCGACAGCATGAGCGTGATGGGTCTCATACACCTGGTAGCGGCTGAGCCGACGATTGCGGACCTCGAAAAGGCCCTCAAGCTCGACTCGCAGATTCTGACTGAGCAGTTCTATTTCTTCACGGTCGTGGTCATGTGGCTCATTCACGCTGGCTTCATGGCGTATGAGGCAGGCGCAGCCCGCCGCAAGAACGTGATGTCGACAGCGATGAAGAACATCCTCACCATCGCGGTCGTCACGCCGACCTTCTACTACTTCGGCTGGTACATCTACGGGTGCATGGAGGAAGGCTGGCCGAAGAGCGGCCACGCCAGCCCCGATGCGTTCCCCGGATTCTGCGGCCTCACCGCGCCCTGGTCGTCCGCGATGGGCCCCAATCTGCAGGATCACGTGAGCGCCGTCTTCTTCCTCGCGTTCCTGCTCTTCTCATGGACAACCGGCTCGATCATGTCGGGCGCCCTCATCGAACGCGTGCGAATGTCGGCATACCTTCTCCTCACCGTGCTGCTCGGCTCGGTCGTCTGGATCCTCGACGCCGCGTGGGGCTGGAGCTCGGGTGGCTGGCTGACCACCCGGTTCGGCTTCCATGACGCCATCGCGTCTGGCGTCGTGCATGGGGTCGCAGGCCTCTTCACCCTCGGTGTGCTGATTAACCTCGGGCCGAGGATCGGGAAGTACGACATGAAGGGGAGAGCGCGCACCTTCAGGGGCCACAACCAGCATCTCACCCTGCTCGGGCTGATGTTGATCTTCACCGGCTTCTACGGCTTCTACGCGGCATGCCTCGTGATCCAGTCTTCGGTCTTCCCAGGCTGGCTCAGCATCTATCTCTCACCCACCACGCTCGGCGCGATCGCATTCGTGATCACGATCGGGTTCGCCGGTGGATTCACGGGCGGGTGGTTTGCCAGCAAGGGTGATCCATTCTGGACACTGTCCGGCGGTCTCGCTGGCGTGATCTCGGTCTCCGCGGGAGCAGATGTCTACCATCCATCGCTCGCGTATCTCCTCTCATTCTCGGGAGCGATAGTTGCGGTCTGGGTTGGCGGGTGGATCGAACGAACGCTCCGGCTCGACGACGCCGTCGGGGCCGTGGCGGTCCACGGGTTCTGCGGCTTCTATGGCGTGTTTCTCGTCGGCCTCTTTGCTGGCGGCTACCCCACCGGGATCAACAACATCGAGAGTTCAATGGGTGGCCAGCTGATGGGGATCATGGCTTTCATCCCCCTCGCGTTCCTGCCCGGCTACCTCGCGAGCCTTGCCCTCAAGAAGCTCAACCTGCTACGCGTTCCGCCCGAGGTCGAGATCGAG
>JANNQQ010000376.1:0-11404 GCA_031400835.1 Actinomycetes bacterium
GCGACGAACGGGTGGAGAATGGACGATGTTGTTCCCGCCGCCGAGATCGTTGCGCGGATCGCCGAGGTGTTCCCGCTCGAACCGGTCGACCCTGCGTATCGAGGAGAGGTGGCTCGCCGTTGGCGATACGCGGACGGTCAGGGCGAGGTCGGGGTCATTGCGTCTGTGACTCAGCCGTTTTGCGGCGACTGCACCCGGGCACGCATCTCGGCCGAGGGCAAGCTGTTTACCTGCCTGTTCGCCGTGCGCGGAACCGACCTTCGCGCGCTGCTTCGTGGCGGAGCGACCGATGAGAAGCTTGCCGAAGCGCTCGGCCAGGTCTGGGCGGCGCGCACGGATCGCTACTCGGAGGTACGCAGCGAAGGCACGCCCGACCTGCGTCGCATCGAGATGTCGTACATCGGGGGATAGAATCCCCGAGTCGTGGCGGAGTACGCACACCCACAGGACGGCCGTGTGCTGCCGCGAGGTTGGCAACACCTCGCGCTCCAGTTCGCGATCTGGTTCGGGTTCTACGGCGCCTATCAGGTTGCAAGGGGTGCAGCCGATCGAGGCGTAGGCGAGGCATTTTGGAACGGCACCCTCGTCATCGAAGCGCAGAACAAGCTCGGGTTGCTGTTCGAGCCGGCGCTCCAGAGATTCGTCGAGGGCTCGAACCTCCTCATCGCTGCCACGTCGCTGACCTACTGGCTCTCGCAGTTCACTGTTGTCATTGCCTCGCTTCTGTGGGTGTACTTTCGCCACCACGCGTCGTTCACGATGTTTCGCAACTGGCTGATCGTGGCGAACCTCCTTGGCCTCGTCGGGTACATCGCGATGCCAACTGCGCCGCCGCGACTCTTCCCTGAGTGGGGCTTTAGCGACACGCTCGCCGAGCATGCGAGCGTCAACCAGGGCACGGTTTCGGCCATTGCCAACCCCTATGCCGCGATGCCGAGTCTGCACGCTACGGACGCGCTCATTGTTGGAATCGTGATGGCGGGTCTGTGCAAGTCATGGGTAGGCCGCGTTCTTTGGCTCGCCTGGCCTGCATGGGTGTCCTTCGCGGTGATGGGAACGGGCAACCACTTCTGGCTCGACTGCCTCGCGGGATTCGTTCTCGCGATCGCAACGGGACTCGTGCTCTTCCGCAGTGCGTTGCCGTCGATCCTCCGTAAAGCGCTTGCGGCGTGAGCGACCAAGACGACGACGCCCCGCGCGTCAGCCAGCTTGATCGGGTCAAACAGGAGTACACAGCGGCGGCGCGCGAGATCCTTCAGCGCTCCATGCGCGGAGTGGCGAAGACCAAGCTGACGCCCGACATGCTCACGCTTGTGGGCGTGGCGCTGTGTTTGCTCGGCGCCGTTCTCGTGGGCTTCGAGGATCGCAACGAATACCTCTACTTCTGGCTTGGCGGGGCACTCTTCGTGGTCGGTTCGATCGCCGACATCCTCGATGGTGCGCTGGCGCGCGCGGCAAGCAAGGGCACCGTGTTCGGCGCGTTTCTCGACTCGACCTTCGACCGCGTCGGTGAGGCTGCGATGCTGGCAGCGATCGGGCTTGCATTCCATCGTGACTCGAACGAGCTCGCGCTCGCCGCAGCGTTCGCCGCCGTGATTGGATCGTTCCTGGTCAGCTACACGCGGGCAAAGGCCGAGGCACTCGGATTGCGAGGCGACATTGGTTTCGGCTCCCGCGTCGAGAGGGTCGTGCTCATCTCGGTCGGCGTCGGCCTCGCACCATGGGGGTTCCTGCAGTGGCCGGTGTACGCACTTGCCGCGATCGCGTGGCTCACCGTGGCCCAGAGGATCCTGTTCGTTCGGCGCCAACTCCGCGATCTGGTCAAGGCGACCGAAACCGGCTAACCCGATCCGGCGGAACCGCGTAGCCCGATCGGACGAAACCGTGTAGGCCGATCGGGTCGGAGAGTCTGCGCCGCGATGATCCGGTTGGGTGCGCGGCGGAATTGCCGCGCACCCAACCCATGTCCCTCGCCTACGCTACGGCCACTGGGGTCCGTGCCCAAGGAACGACGCAAGGAGTGCCGACAACGACACGATCATGACAAGCAATTTCGACATCGGTGGAACCGCCCTTTCGACTCACGCAGTTGACAGTTCCGGCGCCGGTGTGACTACAGACTACTTTCACCTTCGGATGTCACATAGACTCTAGGACCCATGCCACGCCAAGCAACCGATCATGTCGATAGCCCAACGGGCGTCGGAGCCCGACTTCGGGCCACGCGCATTGCCGCCGGTCTGACCCAGACCGACCTCACGTTCCCTGGCTGCACCACGGGGTACATCTCGCGCATCGAGAGCGGCGAGCGCGTGCCGTCGCTCCAGGTGCTCCGCCAGCTTGCTGTCAAGTTGGGAGTGCTTGAATCGTGGCTCGCAAAGGGCGTGGCCGAGACGGATCCCGAACTCGAGCTCGTCGCAGCCGAGCTCGAGCTTCGATTCGACGAGCTAGAGGCAGCAGAAGCCCGGTATCGCGCCCTCGCGCGCGAAGATCAGTCGGCACGTATTCGGGCTCGGGCCGAGGCAGGGTTGGGTCAGATCGCGTCGACGCGACAGCAACCTGAACTGGCTATTGAGCACCTCGAACGTGCGGTAATGATCGACCCATCGCTCAGCGAGCCGTCCTTCGTTGACACTCTCGGCCGAGCTCATGCGTCGCTCGGCAACGAGACCGAGGCGATCGCCATCTTCCAGCGAGGCCTCGACCAGGCCCAGCACGACACCGACCCGGTCAATGTCGTCCGCTTTGGGGTGCTCCTCGCGAACGCCCGGATGGACATCGCTGACTTCACGGGGGCAGGGATTGCTCTGGCCAGCGCAATCGGCTCCATCGAAGGCACCGATACGAACGTGCTGGCACGGGTCCGTTGGTCACAGGCGCGGCTCCACGCGTTCCGAGGACAAACGGAGGCCGCTCGCCGGCAGGCGATCGCAGCTCTCACCCTGCTGGAGACGAGCGAGCACCGACAGCAGTACGCAAGGGCCCACCATCTTCTTGCGTTCGTCGAGCTCGACGCAGGTCACCCGGAGGAGGCGCTCGCGCTCGCTGAACGCGGGCTCCAGCTTCTTGGCGACGACGCGACCGACTATGACGAGGCGACATTTGAGATCGAGCGCGCTCGCGCCTACATTCAGCTCGGGCGGCTGGACGAGGCCGCCTCGATCGCGATGGGCGCGGCTGCGAGCTTCAGCAGCCTGCACCCGGTCGACTTCGGTAGGACGTACACGGAGCTCGCGAGCGCATTCCTTGCGCAGGGCGACCGCGAGCGAGCCGGTGAGTTGTACGAGCTCGCGATCGAATTGCTCGAACCACGTCCCACGCGGTTCCTCGCCGAGGCGTACACCCGTTACGGCGAGTACCTCGAGCGCGGCGGTGATTCGGCGGGCGCCCTGATCGCCTACCGGAGCAGCGCGAACCTGGCGGCGTATTTCCCGACCCCCGCAGCCCGCGTTTGAACGTGGCGGGTAAGCCGTCGATCACCGCGCCCGACCTCCAGCTCCAGAGCCTCGGGCGTCTCGCGGGCGGCCTGGCACACGACGTGAACAACCTCCTCCTCGTGATCCGCGACTACGTCGACTCGGCCTCAAAGGCCCTCGCGGAGGGCGACCTGGGCGCGGCTCGTGACGAACTCGGGGGAGCAACCGAGACAGTCGAGCGGGCAGGGAGAATGACCCAGGGCCTCCTCTCGGCGGTCAGTCCGCGCCCAGACCCAACGAGCGCCTACCACCTCAACGACATTCTGGGTTCGATGGAGACCCTGCTCAAGGAGGTCGTTGGGCCTAACGTCGAGCTCACCCTCGAACCTGGGTCTGACGTGCCGAGCCTCACCGGCTCGGCCGCGCTCATCGAGCAGGTGATCCTCAACCTCGTGCTTAACGCACGCGACGCAGTTGGAGGTCGGGGCCGCATCGTCATCACGACATCTGCGCTTTCTCTCAATCGACCAGACAGTGAATCCCCAGCCGCTCTGCACGCCATCCTCGCCGTCTCTGACGACGGCTCGGGGATGGACGAGCAGACGCGTGCTCGGGCGTTCGACCCGTTCTTCACGACCAAGTCAGGGACGACCGGCAGCGGCCTCGGTCTGACCACCGTTCGTGAGATCGCGACCCGCCACGGCGGTGATGTACGGATCTACGACCGACGGCCCGGCACGACGGTAACCGTCCTGCTTCCGGTCGCGACGGTCGCCGTTACCGACGAGCCCGTCTAGCGCCGTACGCCGTACTTGCCGTTTGACAGCCGGGCTGGCCTCCCGGACAGTTGACCGATGCAACGCGAACAGCTCATCGGCCGCGATGCGGAGCTTGAGGCGATCGCCGCATTCCTCGCCCGCCCTTCGGATCGTCTCCCTGCCGCTCTGGTTCTCGAAGGAGAAGCAGGGATCGGGAAGACGGTTCTCTGGCGCGCCGGGGTCGACCAGGCACGCGTCGGTGAAGGTACCGTCCTAGCCTCAAGGCTGGCACCCGGCGAGACCCGGCTGGCATTCGCCGCTCTCGCCGACCTGATCGAAGAGGTATGGGACGAGGTCGCCGACGAGATCGCAGCGCCTCAACGGACGGCGCTCGAGCGGGCACTGTTGCTCCGCGAGGGCACCGGCTCGCTCCCGGACGAGCGCGCTGTCGCATTCGGCTTCCTTGGGCTCGTACGCGCACTCGCTCGGGTTGGCCCGCTGACGATCGCAATCGACGACATCCAATGGCTCGACCCGTCGTCGGCCGCGATGCTGCGATACGCGCTCCGCCGCGTGCGGAACGAACCCGTCCGTCTCCTCCTTGCACGACGCCTCGAAGGTGGAGCAGATCCCGACCCGCTGCGGATCGAGCAGGCGGAAGGGATCGTGGTCGAGTCTCTCGCGATCGGGCCGCTGACGCTTGGAGCGCTCCATCGTCTGCTCAGAACGCGTCTGGGCCACCCCTTGACCCGGCCCGCGTTGAGTCGAATTCATGCGGCTTCGAACGGCAACCCCCTTCACGCCCTTGAGCTCTCGCGTGCGCTTGAGTCGCCGATAGGACGGGCTCCAGGGTCGCTTCCCGCCTTGATGCGAGCCCGCGTCTTGGCGCTTCCCGTGGAGGCGCGCCGCGTGCTGCTGCTCGTGTCGCTTGCGGCGAGTCCAAGCCTTGCCATGCTGGTACGGGCGGGAATCACAGAGCCCGAAGACACGCTCGCACCCGCGATCCACGCCGAACTCGTGACCCTGCACGCAGGTGTGGTGCGCTTCACCCACCCACTCATCGCGGCCGCAGCAGTCGAGATATGCGACGAGAGCGAACAGCGGTGGGGTCATCTCGCACTCGTAGCTGCAGCGACGACAGACGAAGAGAGGGCTCGGCACCTCGGCCGCGGAGCTGACGGTCCGGACGAGGAGATAGCCAGCATCCTCGAACGGTCAGCCGCGCTTGCGCGCCGGCGCGGCGCCACGGCGGTGAGCGCGGAGCTGTACGAAGAGGCAGCTGCCTTGACCCCCGAGACCGAGACGGCGCGAAGGGGAGGGCTGCTGATCGAGGCGGGATATGCGCTGGTCGACGCAGGAGACACTGACCGAGCCTCTGAGCTGTTCCGCTCGCTCGTCCATACGCTGCCCGAAGGGTTGGAGCGAGTTGAGGCCCGCTGGCGGCTCGGGGCGGTACTTGACGAGACCGGGCACACGCAGGAGGCAACCCGCACCTGGCAAGAGGCGCTCGCCGCGACCACCGACCCCCGGTTGACCGCCGAGCTTGAGCGCAGCCTTGCCTACACAACGGTCTACACGGGGAGCGCTCCAGAGGCGACACTGCACGCGGAGGCCTCTGTCGCCGCGGCAGAACGTTCTGGCGACACGCAGACACTGGCCTACGCGCTCGGCGCGCGCGCGTTGATCGCTGTGTTGAGCGGGTCACCGGACTTCGAACAATTTCTCCAACGCGCGCTTGATCTCGAAGGGAGGCTTGACGAACCGCTGAAGGAATGGTCGCCCACCGCCGTCGCGGCCGAATGTGGACGGCTCACCGGGAGGATCGAGGGGACGTGCGAGGCGTACGAGGCGGTCATGGCGCAGGCAGTGGAGGTTGGAGACGTCAGTACCGAGCAGTGGGCGGCCTTCGGCCTCTCCTCGACAGAGCTCCTCACTGGTCAACTGGACCGAGCCCGCACGTTCAGCGATGTCGTGTTGGAGCTCGCCGACCAGACCCAGCTCATGAGGATTCCCGCAGCGGCGCTCGCAGCCAACGTGGCCGCTCACGTGGGCGATCTGGACAGCGCACGGACGAGCGTTCTCGTCGCGCTGGCAGAGGCGCAGGCTGCGGAGGAGCGCATGTACGAATTCACCATTTTGCATGGCCTGGGGTTCATCGAGGCCAGCCGCGGAGACCATGTCGCGGCCGCTGCGATCTATGGACGTGCCGGTGAAGTGGCAAAGGAACTGGGCGCACGCCACGCCACGGTGTTGCGAACGCTTCTCCACGAATCCGAGGCGGCAGCTGCTGCTGGACTCCTTGAGCAAGCTCATGAGGCGCTGGCAGAGTACGGACGAATGGCTGGACCGCCGTTCGAGCCGCAGTGGCTCGCGAACCTTCTGCGCAGGGCGGGCGCCGCGATTGCTGCGGCGGAGGGAGATCTCCCTCGCGCACGGACGCTGTTGGAGGCCGCGATCGCCACGCCCGACGCAGGGGTCCCCATCGAGGAGGCACGCACGAAGCTGGCCTACGGATCGCTGCTCCGCAGAATGCGCGAGCACGCTCTCGCGCGCGTGGAGCTCGGAGATGCGATCGACGAGTTCGAGCGACTTGGAACGATCGCGTGGGCACGGCAAGCCTCTGCCGAGCTGGCACGGATCCCCGGCCGCACGACGCGCACGCAAGGCGAACTGACCGACGCGGAGCGGCGGATCGCCGAGCTCGTCGCCGCCGGCCGCTCAAACAAAGAGGTGGCGGCGGCGCTTCATATCACCGTAAAGACGGTCGAGGTGACGCTGACGCGCGTGTATCGCAAGCTCGCTGTCCGATCGCGCTCCGAGCTCGCAGCCCGCTTCGCAAGTGAGCCAAAGCGCTGACGGTTGAGACTCGAGTGCAACGCCAATTGACACGCCATCGGCGAGCATCGAGAGTTCAGCGCAGTGGGCACCCTGCAACCTGAGCTCGTCGGCCGCGACGCCGAGCTCGAGGCGATCGAACGCTTCCTAGAACCCGGGGAAGGCGAGCGCCCCTCGGCTCTCGTTCTCGAGGGCGAGGCAGGCATCGGGAAGACGACGCTTTGGCGAGCCGGCCTCGCACTCGCCGACGAATGCTCGTGCCGTGTGCTCGTGGCACGGCCGACGAGCACCGAGGCCGAGATGCCGTTCGCAGGTCTCAGTGACCTGATCGGCGACGTCCTCGACGAGATCGCGCACCAGCTTCCGGTTCCTCAGCGACAGGCGCTCGAGGTAGCGCTGTTGCTTACCGAGCCTGGCAGCACGCCTCCACAGCCAGGCACGATCGCTGCAGCGGTGCTCTCGTGCTTGCGGGAGCTCTCACGCCAGGGACCGGTTCTCGTTGCAGTCGACGACGCCCAGTGGCTCGATTCGGCCTCCGCAACCGCGCTTGAGTTCGCGCTTCGACGGATCGGTGGGAACGAGCGCGTCGCCTTCCTGTTCAGCTGGCGGACAGACGGCGAGGGGCGTCCCCCGTTGAACGCCGACGACCAGATCCAGCGCGTGCACGTCGGCCCTCTCAGCCTCGGTGCCCTGCACCGGGTCATCACCGCGCACCTCGGACACGCTCTTGCGCGACCAGTCCTGACACGCGTCCACGTCGTCTCCGGCGGCAATCCGTTCTTTGCCCTGGAGCTGGCCCGGGTGGCCGAGCAGCGAGGGGGGCAATCAGCGGCTCTTGAGCTGCCCTTGCCGGCAAGCCTCGCGGAGACGCTACGCGAGCGCCTCGACGCCGTTCCTGCAGACACACGCGACACGCTGCTCACTGTGGCCGCTCTTGCGACCCCGACGCTGAGCCAGCTTGAGACAGCGCTGGGACCGAGTGCCGGCTTGAGACTCGCGCCCGCGCTCGAGGCAGGAATGCTCGTCCTCGAGGACGACCGCGTCCGCTTCTCGCATCCCTTGATAGGCACGGCCGTTTACGCCGAGGCTTGGCCGGAACGGCGCCGCGCATGCCATCGCGCGCTCGCCGAGGTCGTCAGCGACGCCGATGAGCAGGTCCGCCACCTCGCGCTCTCGAGCGAGGGGCCTGATGCCGAGCTCGCCGGTGCTCTCGAGGAGGCGGCGTTTCGGGCCCGCCAGCGCGGCGCGCCAGAGGCCGCAGCAGCGCTCGGCGAGCAGTCGTGGCGGGCGACGCCCACCGGTGAGTACGACAACGCATGGCGCCGCGGAGTCCTAGCCGCTGAGTACCACCTCCAGTCGGGTGACATGTACCGCTTCCGGGAGCTCACCGAGGGGCTCCTCGCAACCGCTCGGCCGGGTGACGAACGCTCGATGGCCTTCGGTCTACTCTCGATCGAGCCAGTGGGCGAGGAAACAGCCCTCTACTGGCTTGACCGCGCGCTCGCTGAGGCGGAGAGCACGCACCAGCGCCAGTCGGTCGAATCGGACTACGTGACCGAAGCGACGATCGGCGGTGACCTCGCCGAAGGTACCCGGCATGCCCGCGAGGCGCTTCGCCTGGCCGAGCAGCTCGACGACCCAGCGATGCTCGCCGACGCGCTCAGCATGGTGGCGCGGCACGAGCAGCTCCTCGGTCTCGGGCTGCGTCGCGATCTCCTTGCGCGGGTAGACGCACTGCACGAGCTCCGGCAGACCGATCGGCTCGCGGAGACCGTTGGTGTCGTCCGCACCACCGTCGCCGTGTCGGGGTGCCTGGCAACCGCGGACGAGTTCGCCGACGCGCGCAGCCGGTCGGAGGCACTCCAACATCTCCTCGAACGACAAGCCCTCGTCCAATCTCTCCCCGAGGTTCTCCGATTCCGCGCCGAGCTCGAGTGCCTCGCGGGTGACTGGGAGCTCGCCGACGACCTGGCGACGACCGGCGATGAGCTGGCCGAGCAGACCGGCCGCGACGCGACACGGGGTGACCTTCTCTACCCGAGGGCTTTCGTTGCAGCGCATCGCGGCCTCTCGGCGGCAGCGCGCGCGCTCGCACTTGAGGGCCTCTCAGCCGCCGAGAGCAGGAACAACCATCGCAACATGCTTCGACACCTTTCGATTCTTGGGTTTCTCGACCTGTCGCTGAACGATCTCAGTCGTTCGGTGGCATACCTTGAGCGGGCCGCTGGTGTGGCGACCGCTGCCGGGTACGTCGAGCCAAACTGGCTGCGCTTCCACGACAACCTCAGCGAAGCGCTGGTCGGGCTGGATCGTCTCGACGAAGCAGAGGCTCTCATCGCATGGCTCGACGAGCGCGCTCTGGCAACTTCGTACCCGTGGACGCTGGCGACTGCGGCGAGGGGTCGAGGGCAGCTTCTCGCGGCCCGGGGCGACTTCGACGGCGCGGATCTTGCGTTGCGCGCGGCGCTAGAGGTCGGGGACGCGCTCGGCAACCCGTTCGAGCTGGGCCGGACGTACCTGGATCTGGGGCGAACCTCTCGGCGAGCTCGTCGGCGCGTGCAGGCGCGCGAACTCCTGAACGAGGCACTGGCGCGATTCGAGGCGATCGGTGCGGTTCTCTGGGCCGAGACCACCCGGCGTGAGCTCGGCCGGATCTCAGGCCGTCGCGTCGGTGATCCTGGTGAGCTGACCGACGCCGAGCGGCGGATCGCCGAGCTCGTCGCCGCGGGCCGCTCAAACAAGGAGGTCGCGGCGGCGGCGCTCCACCTCAGCGTAAAAACAGTAGAGGTGACGCTGACACGCGTCTACCGCAAGTTCGACGTCCGGTCTCGCGCCGAGCTCGCAGCACGGTTCGCGGGCGGCTCTAACATCACATGACTGATCGGTGATTCCGGCACGTCCGGATGACGGCCGCGACACGGCGCATCGGGTCGCGCCCATCCGGTAGAGCCTTGGTGTCGATTGAGACGGCCGCGATGCGCCGTGTGCAGGCGCTCATCCGGCGGTGCGGGAATCAGGAATCAATCATCTAGGGAAACCTCTGTTTCGAGTGCGGGCGCCGCCTCGTACCGTCGTTCAGGTGCCGAGCTTCATTCTTGAGACGTATGTCACCCGCCTCTCGGCGAGTGGTCTCGACGACCTCGTTGGTCGCGCGAAGCAGGCCACGATCGGGACTCCGGTCAGTCACATCCGCTCGTACTTCGTCCCTGAGGATGACATGTGCATGCATGTCTTCGAAGGGCCGTCGGTCGCAGCGGTGCAAAAGATCGCTGACAGCGCCGGTCTTGAGACCGAGCGCATCGTGCAATCGGTCGGCGAGCTTGCCGACACCACACCAGGGAGGAACACATGAGCTGGCGCATCCTGCTGGCAGCAGCGGTGGGTGCGCTGTTGCTCGCGACCCCACTCGCCGCAAGACAGGCGGCAGTCCCGACGGGCAACCTCGTCGTCAATCCCGGAGCCGAGGACAGCCCCGGAACGGCCGTTGCCACCGTCGTCAAGCCGGTCGGCTGGACGACGACCGGCAATCTCTCGACCTGGACATAT
Organism: Actinomycetes bacterium; assembly: GCA_031400835.1. Taxonomy (GTDB): domain Bacteria; phylum Actinomycetota; class Thermoleophilia; order Gaiellales; family Gaiellaceae; genus Gaiella. The sequence continues at coordinate 10,556 of JANNQQ010000376.1, forward strand.
GCCCCGACAGAGGGAGACAAGCCCACGCAGGCCTTCGCTGCGACGATCGGCGGCGGGACGAACTTCTTCGCCGGTGGCCCCGGCGACAACTCGCAGAAGCAGTCGACCCACACGGCGGCACAGACAATCGACGTGTCTGGCGCAGCGACCGAGATCGACGCCGGCCAGGTCGGAGCGACGCTCACGGCGTTCCTCGGTGGCTACAGTGTGGCTCTGGATCGCGCGACCGTGACCGCACGGTTCCTCGATGCCGCAGGCGCCGAGCTCGGCAGCGTTCGTGTCGGTCCGGTCAGCTTCGACGACAGGAAGCGCCTCACCGTGCTCCTCAAGCGCGCCGCACAGGCGAACCTTCCTCCGAAGACACGGAGCATGGCCGTCGTGATCACGATCGTAGCCGACGGCAACGGCGCACATCACGCCTACGTCGACAACATCTCGCTCACGCTCGGTAAGGCAATCGTCGTTGTGGCGCCGAAGCCGACGCTCGTCGTCACCTGCAAGGCCAAGACACTGATCGCAACCGTCAAGCCCGCGAAAGGCACCAAGGTGACCTCGGTGACGTTCCTCGTCGGAAGCAAGGCCGTGGCCATCGACAAGAAGGCGCCGTTCACGGCGCGGATCGCGACAGCCGGGCTGCCAGCGCAGCTCAAAGTCAGCGCACGCGTCAAGGCGGCTGGCAAGACCACTGTCCTCACCAAGTCGATCGCGAGGTGCTGACGATGGACACTCTCACGCTCGTTGCCGCGTTGACCCATTCCGGCGTCTTTGGACTCGCTGGAATCACGAAGCTCCGCGATCTCCAAGGAACCCGGACGGCCGTCCGTGCGTTCGGCGGACCCGTTGCCATCG
>JANNQQ010000377.1:0-7680 GCA_031400835.1 Actinomycetes bacterium
GGCGAACAGCGAGCGCGGGAACGACACCGGCACGAGTGCGCACGGAGAAACGCTGCCCAACCGCACTTGCCGCCTGCCAATCGCCGAGCGGGCCGACCTGGAGCAAACCATCGAGGTCGACCCGGGTGATGCCGAGCGCGATCTGGTCGGTGTGGGCGACCAGCGCAACCACCCGACCGCCGCCGTTGCCCCGGATGCGTGCGACCGTGCCGCCAAGCACATCCGCAGTCACCTCGGCCCCTAGCGCTTCCGCCTCGCGCCGGACAATCGAATGCACCTCCTCCTCTCCTCCGGGAGCCCCGTGAGCGCGGAGGAGTTCGTCGAGGAGAGCTGGGATCGGCATCGCGGCAAGGCTACGCGAATTGACCGGTCCGATGGCTGGCGCTGTCACACCAAAGTGGCTAAGCTCGCTACGTGATTCGCACCGTGACACAGGCAGCCTGGTGGCTCGACGAGCGAGGCGGGAGCCTGCGGTAACGACCGCATTACCCGTTTCGCGCAGCCTCCCACGGGAGGTTTTTTCATTTCTACGGACATGATGACGACAATCAACACCGATCTCCTCACGCCTCTCGGCGCGTATCTGCGCCTCCGTGACGCTGGCCGTGCGAGCTTCATCCTTGAGTCAGTCGAGCGCGGGCGACTGGGCCGCAACTCGTGGATGGGAGCAGGATCACGCCTTGTCACCTTCGACGAGGCCGACGCGCTCGGTCTCCCTGTCGTCGGCTACCTCGCCTACGACCACGCCACCCACCTTGAGCCGACGGTGCCGCTTCCGGCTGAGGGACGTGAGCTTCCCGAGAGCCGGTTCATCGTCTGTGAGACGCTCGTTCGGTTCGACCACGGTGCGGGCATCGCAGAGGTGATCGTCGGCGACCCGGCCGAGGTGGCTGGCCGGCTTGAAGCGGGAATCCCCTGGCGCCGCGAGGAGCGCGGAGCCGTGGGCCCGATCCGCCGTTTTCCCGATCAGGCCCGCTACGAGGAAATGGTGCGGACGGTGAAGCGGCACATCGTTGCGGGCGACGTCTTCCAGTGTGTTCCCTCGCAACGCGCCGAGCGACCAACATCGGCGACACCACTCGATCTCTACCGCGCGCTGCGCCGCGTAAACCCTTCGCCTTATCTCTTCCTCCTTGAGCTCGACGGAGTCTCGCTCGTCGGCTCGTCACCCGAACGGCTCGTTGCCTGCGAGAACGGCAAGGCGAGCTACTGCCCAATCGCCGGCACCACCGAGCCAACGGAGGGCGATGTCGAGCGCCTCCTGTCGAGCGAAAAGGACAGAGCGGAGCATGTGATGCTCGTTGACCTTGGGCGCAACGATCTCTCACGGGTCTGCCGCGCGGGAACAGTCCATGTCGCTCGCAACATGGAGGTCGAGCGATTCTCTCACGTGTCGCATCTCGTCTCCGAGGTCGTCGGCGAGATCCGAGAGGGCGTCACGCCCTTTGACGTGCTTCGCGCGTGCTTTCCAACCGGGACGGTGACAGGTGCACCAAAGATCCGAGCGATGCAGCTCATCTCGGAGCTCGAGGAGTTCAGACGCGGTCCGTACGCAGGCGCCGTGCTCTACTCGCTCCCCGACGGCACGATGGACGCATGCATCGCATTGCGGACGGTGGTCATGTCTGAAGGGGTCGCCTATCTCCAGGCGGGCGCAGGTGTGGTCGCCGACTCCGACCCGACCGCTGAGCATGAGGAATGCCTGCACAAACTCGCTGCGCTCGAAGCGGCGATCGACCTCGCCGAGCGGGAGTTCGGGCAATGAAGCTCCTGATGATCGACAACTACGACTCGTTCACGTACAACCTTGTCCACCTGTTCGAGGAGCTCGGTGTCGAGGTCATCACACGTCGCAATGACGCGATCACGATCGCGGAGGCCCGGCAGCTTGCGCCCGACAGGCTCGTCGTCTCACCGGGTCCCGGACGCCCGGGCGATGCAGGTGTTTCGATCGAGATGATCCGTTCTCTCGGCCCGACCACCCCCACGCTCGGTGTCTGTCTCGGCCACCAGGCGATTGTCGAGGCGTTCGGTGGCGAGGTCGGCCAGGCCAAGGCGCTCCTTCATGGGAAGTCAAGCCTGATCACGCACGACGGGCTTGGGATCTACGCGGGGCTCCCGGCCGAGGTCGAGGTTGGGCGCTATCACTCCCTCGCGGCCGCCGCGCTCCCGGACACCCTCACAACGACATCGCAGACAGCGGACAGCGAGATCATGGGTGTACGTCACGGCTTGCTGCCGATCGAGGGCGTCCAGTTCCACCCGGAGTCGATACTCACGCCACTGGGGCCACAGATGGCACGATCGTTCATAGAGGCCGCATGATCAGCGCGACGCTTGCGCGACTCGTCGACGGACGCGACCTCGCACGAGCGGAGGCCCGCGCGGTGATGGCGGCGGTGATGGACGGAGAGACCACCCCTGCCCAGATCGCTGGCCTGTTGGTTGCGTTGCGGGCGAAGGGTGAGACCGTCGAGGAGATCGCGGGTTTTGCCGAGGCTATGCGCGAGCGCGTTGTCGCGGTGACCCCCAAGCGCACGCCAATCATCGATGTCGTCGGCACCGGTGGTGACGGCGCCAACACCTTCAACATCTCGACCGCGGCAGCGATCGTCGCCGCGGCCGCTGGCGCGGCCGTCGCGAAGCACGGCAACCGTGCCGCCAGTTCAACCTGCGGCGCCGCCGACGTTCTCGAAGAGCTTGGGCTCGACCTCGAGCAGGCGCCGGGGCGAATCGCCCTGTCGATCGACGAACTCGGGTTTGGCTTCATGTTCGCCAGGGCGCATCATCCGGCCATGCGTCACGCAGCCCCCGTGCGCCAGGAGCTCGGCATGCGCACGGTCTTCAATCTCCTCGGGCCGCTCTCGAACCCGGCAGGCGCCAGGGACGGAGTCTTCGGGGTGGCCACTGCGTCGCTTGCACGGACGTACGCCGAGACGCTGGCCGCCCTCGGTGCCCGAAGGGCATTCGTCGTACACGGTGACGGCGGCATCGACGAGCTCTCTCCCGGCGGGCCTAACCTCATCGTCGAGGTCGATGGAGGCGAGATTCGCGAGTGGGAGCTCGACCCCCGAGCTCTGGGTATCTATCCCAGCGACCCGGCCGACCTTGCCGGAGGTAACGCGCAGGAGAACGCAGCAACCCTGGTGCGGCTCTTCAACGGCGAGCCTGGAGCCCGACGTGACGCGGTCATCCTCAACGCCGCCGCTGCGCTCGTCACCGCTGGCATCGCCGACGACCTGCCCGACGGCTTGTCGCACGCCGAGGCTGCCGTCGATTCCGGGCTCGCAGCCACACGCCTTCAAGAGCTCGTCGCGTTCTCGCTGGAGCCTGCGCACTGATGGGTCGCTTCGTCGAGGCGCTCGCGTCCCCTGGGCTGTCGGCAATCGCCGAAATCAAACGCCGCTCCCCTTCTGCCGGTGACCTCAGACCCGACGCGGATCCGGGCCAGATCGCCCCCGCGTACGCGCGCGCAGGTGCCGCCGCAATCTCCGTTCTCGTCGACGAGCGTTTTGGCGGAACCTGGGACGACCTCCGCACCGCACGCGCAGCGACCAACGCACCGCTGCTGGCAAAAGGGTTCTTCTCGACCCCAGAGCACCTCCGTACGGCGAAGGAGGCAGGAGCCGACGCGGCGCTGCTTCTCCTGCGAGATCTCGACGACGTGCTCACACGAGCGCTGCTCGCTGAGGCGGAACGACTTGGTCTCGACACCCTTGTCGAAGCGCATGACGCCGAGGAGCTCGATCGTGGCATTGCTCTCGGGGCACCCGTGCTCGGGGTCAACGCGCGCGATCTCTCAACCTTCGCCATCGATCGCGACGCCCAGCTCGCACTGCTGGCGCGCATACCCGCCGATCGCATCGTGATCGCCGAATCAGGAATCGGCTCCCGAGCACAAGGTGCAGCGGCAGAGCTTGCCGGCGCCGATGCAATCCTCGTCGGGTCCGCGCTCATGCGGGCCGCCGACCCTGCTGCGAAGCTCCGCGAGCTCCTTCACCGACCACTGGTCAAGGTGTGCGGGCTCACCCGTGAGGAAGACGTCGCTGTAGCGGTCGAGGCGGGAGCCGATCTGCTTGGTTTCGTTCTTGTTCCCGAGAGTCCCCGAGCCGCGCCCGAGGTTCTGGCCGTGCCAGACGATCGCCTGGCGGTCGCCGTGTGGGTCGGTGAGGCGGGCCAAAGCGGCGCCGATCTCGATCAGGTTCACACAGTCGAGGAGGGAATGGTGCGCGGCCGCGAGGCCGCGATTCTCCGACAGGGGAGAGAGGTCGCACGGCTCCTTGACCTTCCGTGGAACGGCACCGACCCGACGCACTGGCGAGAGGCCGCACGTGCGACGGGGCGGATCATCCTTGCAGGCAAGCTAGGCCCGGAGAACGTTGCCGAAGCGATCGCGGCAGTGCGGCCGTGGGCGGTCGACGCCGCATCGTCGCTTGAGTCGTCGCCCGGCATCAAAGATCATGCCCGCGTGCGGGCCTACGTGGAGGCAGCCAGCGAATGACCACGACCCACGAGGAGACCTACGGTCCCTACGGAGGCCGGTACGTCCCCGAGACGCTCATCCCCGCGCTCGACGAGCTCACCGCCGCCTGGGAGGTTGCGAAGAGCGATCCCGCCTTCACGGCCGAGCTCGACGCGCTCGGCAGGACGTACACCGGCCGCCCCTCACCGATCACCCTGTCGACCCGTTTCGCGCCCACCAAGCGGCTGTACCTCAAACGCGAAGACCTGAATCACACCGGAGCGCACAAGATCAACAATGCGCTGGGCCAGGTGGTCTTGGCCCAACGGCTCGGGAAACGACGAATCATCGCCGAGACCGGCGCCGGCCAGCACGGTGTCGCTACCGCAACCGCGTGTGCACGCTTCGGGCTCGAATGTGTCGTCTTCATGGGATCCGAGGACATGCGCCGGCAGGCACCCAACGTCGAGCGGATGCGACTCATGGGCGCCACGGTTGAGCCTGTCGAGTTCGGCACGCGCACGCTGAAGGAAGCGACAAGCGCCGCGATCCGCGACTGGATCACACATGTCGAGACGACGCACTACGTGATCGGCTCCTGCGTCGGGCCAGCCCCGTACCCAGAAATCGTCCGCGAGCTACAGGCCGTGATCGGGAGAGAGGCCCGGGCGCAGCTCCTCGAGGCAGAGGGCCGCCTACCCGAGATCGTCGTCGCCTGCGTCGGCGGAGGATCGAACGCCATTGGGATGTTCGCTGCCTTCCTCGACGACGTCGAGGTCCGACTTGTCGGCGTCGAAGCTGCGGACGCGGCGTCACTCGGAGGCGGACGCACGGGCGTGCTGCACGGCTCGCGCTCGGCCGTCCTCGTCGACGACGACGGCCAGATCGCCGACGCGCACTCGATCTCGGCCGGTCTCGACTACCCCGGTGTCGGCCCCGAGCACGCCTGGCTCCGCGACACCGGACGCGCAACGTATCTCCCATGCACCGACGGCGAAGCGCTCGCCGCGTTCGCGCGACTCGCGCAAACAGAAGGGATCATCCCGGCACTTGAGTCATCCCACGCGCTCGCGGTTGTCGAGAAGCTCGACGCGGAGTACATCGCGGTGTGCCTCTCCGGCCGAGGCGACAAGGATCTCGCGGAGGCGCTTGCTGCCCTAGAGCCGCTAGCGCCAGAAGAAGGACGGCCGTCATGACACGCAAGCAGCTCGTCATCTACCTGGTCTGTGAACCTGAGACGCCCGAGTTGGCGCGCGCAGCGGTGGAGGCGGGGGCCGACATCATCGAGCTGGGCTTTCCGTTCTCCGACCCGCTGGCGGATGGGCCCGTCATCCAGCGCGCGTCCGAACGTGCCCTCTCGCGTGGGATGCGCACAGGGAACTGTCTCGAGTGCCTCGCGGAGACCCACGCCCTCATTCCAACGACCCCTCTCATCCCGATGACCTATGCCGCACTACTCGAGGCATACGGCTGGAACCGGTTCGCGGCCGACGCACACGAGCGTGGCGCCACGACGTTGATCGTCTCGGACGTCCCCGCAGGCCAACGACCGGAACTCCGCCGCATCCACCTCGTGGCTCCCACATCCACGGAGGAACGGATCCGCGCCGCCGCCTCGACGACGGACGGGTGGCTGTACCTCGTCACCCTGACGGGTACGACGGGAGCGCGCACCGAGCTCTCCTGCGCCCTCGAGGGTCTTGTCGCACGCGTGCGCCCGCTCGCCGGTGACGTGCCGCTCTACGCCGGGTTTGGCATCTCAACGCCCGAGCACGCCGCGGCTGCAGCCTCGCTCGCCGATGGGATAGTCGTCGGTTCTCGCGCGGTGCAGATTGCAGAGACAGGAGCGACGGCACTCGCTGCCTACGTCTCGTCACTAAGAGAGGCGATCGACTCGGTTCCCAGCGAAGAGGCGACCACCCGTTGAGCACCACACAGGCGTAACCGCAGTTACGGGATCGATACGAGATGTGGGCGAACCCGAAACACCGCCCGACCGGCCGAGGATGAAACTCGTGTGGTCAATGTCATCACAGGGGGAGAAGACGCTTTGAGACTCACGCGAAAGACAGCGGTGGTCGTCGTCGGTGCGATCACGCTTACCGCCGTGGCATCAGCCGCCGCGTTCATCACCAGCGCGAAACCGTACGCGGTTTCGACGACCGCCGACTACAGCATCAAGCCGCTCATCTCGGTCGGCGACAGGGTGCCGGAAGCAAGCGACTCGAAGAAGCAGTTCCAGATGATCGGAATCCCGGATGGACTAGGAGCCCACAGAAACGCCGACAAGCGAACAAGCACGGTGTACATGAACCACGAGCTCGTCCAGAGCGCACTTTCCGAGCCTGTTATCGGTGATCCACTCAACCGGGGCGCATTCGTATCGAAGCTCACGCTCGGCAAAGACGGCTCGATCGTGAATGGGGAGCGAGCGTTCGACTTCGTCGCACTCGACGATGGACCACTGATGCCCGCGGCTACGGCAAGCAACGCCACCCCCGCATTCGCCCGCTTCTGCTCGGGCTCGCTCGCGGGTCCAGCCGAAGGGTTCGACGACTGGATTTACTTCGCGAACGAGGAGACCGGAGTGAGGTCCGGGACTGGAACTCCGACCGTTCCACCGGTGTGGGATACCTTCGACGGCAAGGGCGGACTCTCGGTTGCAGTCATCAACAACGTGGCGTACGGCCTCACCGACCTCGGCCACTTCCCCTGGGAAAACACGCTCGCGCAGAAGAACATGAGCGGTGGCCCCACGGTATTGATGGGCATGGAAGACGGGCCCACATCGTTCAATCGCGGTGACCAGAACAGCCAGCTCTACATGTACGTCGGCAAGAAGTATCGGAACTCGTCGAACGTGCTGCGCCGCAATGGTCTCCTCGACGGCAAGTTGTACGTTCTCGTCCCGGCCGACGCTACGAAGAGCAGCGAGGAGACCTTCGAGAGCGGCTCACTCGCAGTCGCATGGGTCGAGATTCCCGGCGCGGACGCGATGAACGAGTTCGAACTCGACGCCGCAAGCGACGCGGCTGGGGCGTTCATGTTCGCGCGACCAGAAGACGGAGCGTTCAACAAGAACAACAAGAGCCAGTACTTCTTCGTCACGACGGGCGGTGGCACGAAGAACCAGCTGGGTCGCGTCTATCAGCTGAACCTAAAGGGCACGGATGTGACCAGGGAGGCCACGCTTGAGGTGGTTGTCAACGCAGACCAGG
>JANNQQ010000378.1:0-2146 GCA_031400835.1 Actinomycetes bacterium
GGTCACCGATCATCAACGCCGAGCACCTCGCAATGCGCGAGCACGCTGGCATCTTTGACCTCTCGGCGTTCGCCATCTTCGATGTCGGAGGCCCCGGCGCGCTCGAAGCCTTGCAGGGCGCCGTGTTGGCACAGATGGACGTGCCGGTCGGACGCGTGGTTTACACCCCCGTGTTGAGCGGCGGCGGAGGCTTCAGGTCCGATCTCACCATCATGCGGCTTGGTGACGACGAGTTCAGGATCGTCACGGGTGGTGCTCATGGGATGGCCGACAGAAAGCTCTTCCGCGACCTGCTCCCGGACGATGGTTCGGCAACGCTGGTCGACGTCACCACCGCCTGGACGACGATCGGTCTGTGGGGGCCGCGTTCGCGGGACATTCTCGAGAGCGTCACCGGTGACGATGTTTCGAACGAGGCGTTCGGGTTCGGAGCCTGCCGAACCGTCGAGATAGGGTCGCAGCTCGTGCTTGCGTCGCGAATCTCCTACGTCGGCGATCTCGGCTGGGAGCTGTACGTGCCGATGGAGCAGGGCGCACGGCTGTGGGACTCGTTGTGGGAGGCAGGCGTTCCGCACGGGCTCACCGCCTGCGGGATCGGTGTGTATGGCACGACTGGCCGGCTCGAGAAGTGCTACCGCGCGTACGGGGCGGAGCTCGAAACCGAGTACACCGTGGTCGAGGCTGGGATGGCGCGACCGAAGGTGAAGGAGCAGGACTTCGTCGGCAAGGAGGCCCATCTGCGCCACCGCGACGAGGAGCCCGCTGCAGTGCTCTGCACGCTGACGGTCGACGATCACATGTCGGCGAGTGGGGTAGAGCGGTACCCGCTTGGTCGTGAGCCGATCACGCTTCGCGACGGTACGCCGCTCACCGACAGCAAGGGTCGCCGTTCGTATGTCACAAGTGCCGGCGCAGGCCCGTCGGTTGGCAAGTACATCCTGCTTGCGTATCTCCCACCTGAGCACGCGGTCGAAGGCTCAACCGAGCTCGCGGTTGAGTACATGACCGAACGGTTCCCTGTCACGGTGGCGGTTGCAGGGGCGGCGCCGATCTTCGACCCCGAGAACGCGAGAATTCGCGCGTGAAGATTCTCGTCTGCGTGAAGCGTGTCCCCTTGACCGGCGGGCGCATCCTGCTCACCGAGGACGCACAGGCCCTCGACACCAAGCACCTTGGCTTCACCATCAGCCCGCATGAGGAGTGCGGGGTGGAGGAGGCGGTGCGTGTGGTCGAGGCGAACGGCGGCGAGTCAGTGACCCTCTGCCTCGGGCCTGCCGAGGCGGTCGAGCAGCTGCGAGAGACGATGGCGCTTGGCATCGACCGCTCTATCCATCTTGTGACCGGTGAGGACGAATGGGACCCACAGGGCGTGGCGGCGGCGATTGTTCAGGCGATTCGGGTGGACGAGGCCGAGAGCGGACCGTTCGACCTCGTGTTCTTCGGCAATGAGGCGGCGGATAGCGGCAACTATCAGGTCGGGATCCGTGTGGCGCATGCGCTAGGGCGGCCTGTGGCCACGGGGCTCAAGGGGGTGGTTGTCGAAGACGGGCTTGTCCGTTGCGAGCGCGAGGAAGGCGCTGGCCGCGATGTCACCGTTCTGTCGCTACCGGCCGTTGTGGCTGTGAAGGAAGGCCTGAACCTTCCACGCTTCCCATCGGTCCCAGCCAAGATCCGCGCGCAGCGAAAGCCCGTTGTCGTAGCGGAGGTAACGCGCCCTGTGCCGCGGCTTGAGAAGCTGCGGCTCGTCCATCCTGAGGGCCAGGCCAAACAGGCTGAGATCCTTGGGGAAGGCGCCGCGGCCGCCCCGCGCGTCGTTGAGCTACTCCGCGAGCTGGGGATCGCCTGATGGCGGTGCTCACCTACCTCGAGCGTGGCGGAGAGGCAGTCGACGACGTCTCGTTGCAGGCACTCGCGTTCGTCTCGATGTTGACCGACGCGGCCCCGCTCGAGGCCGTCATCGCTTGTGTTGATTCGTCACAAGCGTTGTCTGGCGCGGCAGGTGCGCATGGCGTTCGTACTTTGCATGTCTTCCAGGATGACCTAGTTTCGGTCTCTGCGCCCTTAGCCGTCGCGCGAGCCGTAGTCGCAGCCCGCGAGGACATTGGGGCGACGGTCATCGTCGGGCCCGGAACCGAGTCGGGCAACG
>JANNQQ010000379.1:0-10853 GCA_031400835.1 Actinomycetes bacterium
GCGCCTGCGCCGTTGCCGGCCTGCTTCTCCGGCTCACGGGCGTCGTCTAGTGAGCGACTCAACCATCTAGCATCGGGCGATGGCTGAGATCTCTGATGATGCGAGGCGTAATCGCGAGAGCTGGACGCAGGCGAACGTCGAGTACACCGATCGGCAGGCGAGCGAAACCTGGGCGAAGGAGGAGATCACCTGGGGGTGTTTCGGAGTACCTGAAGCGTCGCTCGGGACGCTTGGTGAGGTAGCAGGCCTCGATGTCGTCGAGCTTGGCTGCGGCACCGCCTACGTCTCCGCGTGGCTTGCCAAACGTGGCGCACGGCCTGTTGGTGTGGATGTCACTCCCGCCCAGCTTGAGACCGCGAGACGTTGTCAGGCCGAATTCGGGATCGAGTTTCCGCTCGTCGAGGCGAGCGCGGAGGATGTGCCACTCCCCAGCGCGAGCTTCGACCTCGCCGTCTCCGAGTACGGGGCGAGCATCTGGTGCGATCCACACCTCTGGCTCCCTGAAGCTCACCGGCTGCTTCGGCCAGGGGGTCGGCTGTGGTTTCTCCGCAATAGCCCGCTCTCGATCATGTGCACACCGGATGAAGGACCGCCGACCGAACAGCTCCAGATGGCGCAGCGCGGTCTAGGGCGCCTTGAGTGGCCCGGCGAGATCGGGGTCGAGTGGCAGCTTCCCCACGGTGACCTTCTGCGGTTGCTGCGCCAGACAGGGTTTGAGATCGTCGACCTCGTCGAGCTCTACGCACCCGACGACGCGGTTGATCATCCGTACTACGTCAGCTTCTCGGCCGAGTGGTCAAAGCAATGGCCGGTCGAGGAGATCTGGGTCGTCGAGAAACCCCGGTGACGCCGCCCCTCGACGTCGTCACAGGAGCGTTTTCCTATACGGGAAGCTTCATCGCTTCAGAGCTGTTGGCTCGCGGCAGAGAGGTGCGCACGCTCACGCGGCGACCCGCGCCCGAGCACCCGTTGGCGCAGCATGTGGAGAGAGCTCCGCTTGTGTTCGACTCCAACCTGGTCGAGTCGCTGCGTGGAGCAGACACGCTCTACAACACCTATTGGATCCGCTTCGAACGCAGCTCTGAGACATTCGCGCAGGCGGTCGAAAACATCGGGACGCTGGTCGCCGCGGCCCGGGAAGCGGGGGTTCGCCGCATCGTGCATCTCAGCGTCTCGAACCCGTCCGAGGACTCGCCGTTCCCGTACTTCCGCGGGAAGGCCCAGGCGGAGCGCGTCGTGAAGGACGCCGGTATCTCGTACGCGATCGTCCGTCCGACACTCGTGTTCGGGCGTGGCGACATCCTGCTCTCCAACGTTGCGTATCTCCTGCGGCGGGCGCCCTTCTTTCTCGTTCTTCGAGGCGGATACGAGGTTCAGCCGGTATCCGTCCTCGATACCGCCAGGATCGCGGTCGAGCATGGACAGGGCACCCGCGACGTGATCGTGGACGCCGCAGGCCCAGAGCGACTTCCGTTCGTGGCTCTCGTACGCGAACTCGCAGCCGCGGTGGGAGGTCACACTCGGATCAGAGAATCTGGGCGTCGCGCCGTACTTCTCTCCTCCAGGCTCGCCGGATGGGCTCTTCGCGATGTGCTCCTCACCGCCGACGAGCTCGACTCGCTAGCTGCCGGCCTCCTGGTCTCGAGCGCACCACCGCTTGGGAACGAGCGGATTGGCACGTGGCTCGCCGGCAATGCCGAGACGCTTGGCCGGTCGTATACCTCGGAGCTTGCCCGGAACTTTCGGCCCTATGACTGAGCGTTTGATTCTCGCGTCGACCTCGCCACAGCGACGGGCGATCCTCGAGCAGCTCAGGATTCCGTTCGAGGTTGTCTCACCGACGTACGTCGAGCACGACCCCCCGGATGCCGACCCGGTTGACCTCGTCCGCGACCACGCACGTGGCAAGGCCCGGAGCGTTCATCGCACGGGCAGATGGACTCTGGGAGTCGATACCACCGTGCATCTCGACGGTCGCATCTACGCGAAGGCTCGCGATGCCGATGAGGCTCGGTGGATGCTCTCCTCTCTCGCTGGGCGAACGCACACGGTCATTTCGGGACTCTGCCTCCTTGGCCCGGGCATCGATCGGAGCGTGGAAGCACGCACGGAGGTCACCTTCCGCACCGTTGACGACGATCAACTCTCTGCACTTATCGACGCCAATGAGTGGCAGGGTCGTGCTGGCGCCTACGCGATCCAGGGCGAGACCGGAAGCATTGTCGACCGGATCGACGGCGACTACTGGAACGTCGTCGGCCTTCCAGGCCCCCTTCTGCTTGAGCTGCTTGCCGAGGTCGCGCCACACCTGCTCCCGCGTCCCAAGTGAGCCGCAAAGCTTGCTTGTGACGGATCGTCGCAAGCAAAGCCCGCGTTCCTCCGTTGCGCCGGCGGGTGCGTTTGAGTGGCGCGGAATCAAGCCGTTCTTGCCCCTCCCGGTACACTCGCATGCCCGTGGGAATCTTCCGCTCGATGACAGGGTTCGGTGGTCGCGATATGGCTGTCGATCTCGGTACCGCCAACACACTCGTGTACGTCCGTGGGCGGGGGATCGTGCTCTCCGAGCCTTCCGTGGTCGCGATCGACCAGCGCACGGGGGATGTGCACGCCGTTGGGGTCGAGGCGAAGCGGATGCTTGGACGTACGCCTGGCTCGATTTCCGCCATCCGCCCGCTCAAGGACGGCGTGATCGCCGACTTCGACGTCACCGAACAGATGCTTCGTCACTTCATTCAGAAGGTGCATCAGCACCGGTTTGCGCATCCCCGTGTCGTCGTCTGCGTCCCGTCGGGCGTGACCGGGGTCGAGAAGCGCGCGGTCGAGGAAGCCACGCTGTCCGCTGGTGCACGACAGGCATACCTGATTGAGGAGCCCATGGCAGCCGCGATCGGCGCCGGCCTCCCGGTTGCAGAGCCAACCGGCAGCATGATCGTCGATATCGGCGGCGGGACAACCGAGGTTGCTGTCATCTCGCTCGGCGGGATCGTCGTCTCACAGTCGCTGCGCGTGGGTGGCGATGAGATGGACGAGGCGATCGTCACGCACATCAAGAAGGAGTACAAGCTCCTGATTGGGCAGCAGACGGCGGAGGAGATCAAGCTCGAGATCGGCTCGGCGCACCGGATGAAGGAAGAGATCCAGGCCGAGGTCAGGGGACGCGACATGCTCACCGGCTTGCCGAAGACGGTCATCATCTCGTCCGAGGTGATCCGTCGTGCCCTCGACGAGCCCGTCTCGCAGATAATCGATGCGATCAAGTCGACTCTCGACAAGACACCGCCCGAGTTGGCCTCCGACATTATGGATCGCGGCATCGTGCTCGCCGGCGGTGGGGCATTGCTCATGGGCCTCGACGAGCGACTCCGTCACGAGACCTACATGCCGGTGCACCTGGCCGAAAGCCCGCTCACCTGCGTCGCGATCGGCTCCGGACGGAGCCTTGAGGAGTTCGAAGCGATCCACCGGTCAAATCGCTCGCGCGTGCGGCGTAACGGCCGCCGGTAACCCGCCAGGATCCACCATCGACGGCCCCTGGGGTTTTCGGCCGGTACACTGAGGGATCCCGTGGCGCGGAATCGCACCGTACGCTCGGCGGTGTTGGGCGTGAGCGTCCGACGCCCGGCAGCTGGAAGCACCCCCTCCCGAAGTAGCGCCGCGCTCAAGCGTCGGCTGGTCGTAGGGTGTCTTGCGCTGCTTTCGCTGGTGCTCGTCACGCTCTCCTTCGGCCGTGATAGCGGCCCGTTGTCTGGGGCGCAGGACACCGGCGCATCGATCCTCCGTCCGTTCCAGATTGCGACCGATCGGGTCGCCGAGCCGTTCCGCGACGCGTGGGCGTGGTTCGACGGGTTGTTCGGCGCGCGTTCGGACGCCGATCGCCTCGCCGCGGAGAACGATCAGCTGCGCCAGGAGCTCGCGCGCAGCAAGCTCGCCGTGCGTGAGAATGCGCGGCTGCGGGCGCTGCTCGAGTACCGCTCGGCTGCCGCGTTTCCGGATGGCTACTCGGGTCGCGCGGCCGCGGTCATTGCCCGCCCAGCAGGCCCGTATGCCCAGTCGATCGTGGTCGCGGTCGGACGCAAGGATGGGGTGGAGGTCGGCGATCCCGTCGTCACACAGGACGGTCTTGTCGGACGGGTCATTCGTGTTGCCGATCGGTCGGCACGGGTCGTGCTCCTCACCGACGAGCAGAGCGCTGTCTCGGCGCTCGATGCAGCAACGGATGGCCAAGGCATCGTCCGTCGCGGCCAGGGCCCCCGGTCGGCGCTCCGACTCGATCGCGTCCCGAAGGAGCAGGTGGTGCGTGCGGGCGACACGATCGTGACCGCCGGCTGGCGAACGGCGCGGCTCTCATCGCTCTACCCGCAAGGGATTCCGATTGGCAAGGTCACAAGCGTGGGACAGGCCGATACCTATCCCTACAAGCAGGTGCAGCTCGAGCCGTTCGTCGACTTCGCCTCTCTCGACGCCGTGCTTGTCCTTGTGCCCGAGGAGCGCGAAGGTGAACTGCCTTGATCGTCGGCCTGCGTGCAGCACCGTTGCTGTTCGTCGCGGCGCTTGTTCAGGTGACCGTGATCGCCGGCGGCAGGATCCTGGGTGCCGAGCTTGACCTCCTCCTCGTCACGGTCGTCGTCATTGCCCTACTCCGCGGGTCGATTGCAGGGGCTGTCGCCGGTTTTGCGGGCGGTGTGCTCGTGGATGTGATGACCCTTTCGACCCTGGGCACCACGTCGCTGTTGCTGACTCTTGCCGGCTACTGGGCCGGTCGGTACGGAGAGACCACCGGTCGCGGCCGTCCGTACGCCCCGCCGCTCGCGGCGTTTGCGGTTTCGCTTCTCCTCGGTCTCAGCGCCGCGGCGCTGCATTTTCTCCTCGGCGACGCAGTTCCTGTCGGGGCGGTGTTCTCTCCGCTCGTCCCCACGGCGATCCTGGCCGCACTCGTCGCTCTTCCCGTACACCGCGTGTGTCGCGCCGCGCTTGGTGAGACCCTGCGGCTCGAGCGCGCCCGCGACGTGGAGCTCGTGTGAGTTCGGGGCCTCCGTATGGCGAGGAGCGGTCGTCCTCGCGCCGGTTCTTGCCGCCAGACCCCGCAGTTCAGGCGCCCCATCGCCTGACGCCAGGCCTCGCAGTGAGGGTCGGTGTCCTCGGGACGGTTGCGATCATCGTGTTCGCCGTCCTCATTCTGCGCTTGCTCGCGCTCCAGGTGATCGCCGGCGAGAGGCACCTGGCGAATGCGCAGGACAACCAGCTTCGCACCATCAAGATCGAGGCGCCACGGGGGACAATCGTCGACCGCAACGGCAAGGTCATCGTCGACAACGTCGCCGGGACAGCGGTGAAGCTTTGGGTAGGCGATCTCCCGAAGGAAGGTCGCTTCGAGGTCATTAGCGAGCTAGCCGCCGTGCTCGAGGTTCCTGCTGGCGCGCTCACGAAGCAGGTCGACGAACGGCTTGTCGATCCGCTCAACCCGATCACGGTAAAGACCGGTGTGCGTGAGGATCAGGTGAGCTACCTGCTCGAGCATCAGTCCGACTTCCCGGGCGTCAAGGTGCAGCAGACGTTCCTGCGCAACTACCCGCTCGGCTCCCGTGCCGCCCAGATTCTCGGGTACGTCGGCGAGATCTCGCCGGACGAGCTAGACCGTCTGAGCACCGAGGGGTATCGCGCGGGTGACCGGTTGGGGAAGACGGGAATCGAGGCCACGTGGGATGAGTATCTCCGGGGCATTGACGGCACGGCCCAGATTACGGTTGACGCGCTTGGCCAGCCGAAGAGTGACCTTGAGCCAAAGCGCGAATCGAGCGCGGGCAAGCAGGTGCGACTTACCATCGATATCGCGCTCCAGCAGGCCGCAGAGGAGGCGCTTCGGTTCGGGATCGCGACCGCGAAGGCGAACGACTCGTACTACGCCGACGGCGGTGCGATCGTGGCCCTCGACCCGCGGACCGGCGCGGTCCTCGCGACCGCCTCGTATCCGACCTACAAGCCGTCGGTGTACGTCGGTCGGGTAGACCCGAAGAAGATCGCACCGCTCGTGAACGAAGGCGCTGCGCGTGCAGCGAACTACCCAGGCCACAACCGTGTGACCCAGTCCCAGTACCCGCCAGGTTCGATCTGGAAGCCAGTCACCGCGCTCGCTGCGATGCAGGAACACAAGCTCAGCCCTTACGAGTCGATCCCGTGTACACCCACAGCCACCTACGGGCTCGACAAGTTCCAGTTCCGTAACTGGGACCCCTACGTCAACGAGCCGATGATGTTCATCGAGGCGCTCGCCCGCTCGTGTGACACGTACTTCTACGAGGTCGGATATCGCTTCTACCTCGGGGGAACAGAGGGGCGTTCCCGGATGCAGCAATGGGCGAAGATCTTCGGGTTCGGTGTGCCCACCGGCCTCGGGATCGGCGCGGAAGAGGCAGGGATCGTCCCGACGCCTGCGTGGCGTAAGCAGACGTTCCAGAGTGACTGGGACCGTGCCTGGAACCCAGGTGACTCGATCCAGCTCTCGATCGGCCAGAAGGAGGTTCGGGTGACGCCGCTCCAGATGGCCCGCTTCTACGCGATGATCGCGAACGGCGGCAAGATGGTCACCCCGTACGTCGTGCAGTCGATCGAAACGCCAGGCGCGAATGGTCAGCCCTCCAGGGTCGACCTGCCGATCCCGCCCAAGCCTCCTGTGTCGGCAGGCGTCGACCCCGCAGCGTTGCAGGTCGTGCGCGACGGCCTTTATTCGGCCACCCATTCGTCGTTTGGCACGTCGGCTGGGGTGTTCTCCGGGTACCCGATCGGCATTGCCGGCAAGACGGGAACTGCCGAAGAGGTTGTACGGATTCCCGGCTACCCCGCCGGGCACACGGAGGATCAGTCATGGTGGTGCGGCTACGGCCCCTCAGACAGCGCAGCGCAGATCGTCGTGTGCGCAGTGATCGAGAACGGTGGCCACGGCTCGACCGCTGCAGCCCCCGCCGCGCTTCGTGTGTTTGAGAAGTTCTTCGGTGTCAAGGCAGGGCGGCAGGTGCTCGTGGGGACCGATTGATGATCGCCGACGTTGGCTCTGCTGCGCTCGCTGGTCGCCGCCGAACCGGGACCACCGACGTCTTCGCGCTCGCCCGTCAGCTCGACTGGGTGCTCATGCTCGCCGTCGGCGCGCTCGTCGCGTACGGGCTGTGGGCAATCGGTGGGATCACGCGTTTTGATACGCCCGGAGACCCTGACGCGTTCGTCGTGCGACAGGCGATCGCAGCCGCTCTCGGTCTCGCGGGCCTCATCGTTGCGCTGCTGATTCCGGTCGACCTCTACCGGCAGTACTGGAAGGCTGTGTACGTCGGTGTCTTGAGCCTGATGCTGTTCACCTACATCTTCGCCGAGGCGATTCGTAGCTCCAAGCGCTGGATCGAGATCGGGCCGTTCCAGTTCCAGCCCTCCGAGTTCGGGAAGGTCGCGTTCGTCCTGGCGATCGCAGGCTTCCTGGTCGATCGCCATCGGAGGATCGACGAGTTTCGCACCGTTGTCTACGCGATTGGCCTCGCGATCGCCCCGATGCTCCTCGTCTTCCTCCAGCCGGATCTCGGAACAGCACTCGTCTACGCGGCCGCGCTCGCAGCTGTCCTCTTTGTGGTGGGGATCCGTTGGGTGCACGTCGCCCTCCTCTCGGGAGTCGTTGTCACCGTCTCGCTGGCGGTGCTCTGGGTGCTGCCAACGGTCGGGCTCCCTGTGCTCAAGCCGTATCAGACCGCCCGGCTTACGGGTTTCGCGAACCCCGACTCCGACCCCCGCGGAGACACCTATAACGTCGCGCAGTCGATCACCGCTATTGGTGCCGGCGGCCTCGATGGACGTGGCGTCAGCGACGCGAGCCAGACCCGACTCGACTATCTCCCCGAGCATGCCACCGACTTCGTGTTCGCTTCATTCGCCGAGCAGCGCGGGTTCTTCGGCGCGACGATTCTGCTGCTGCTGTATCTCCTCGTCGTGTGGCGTGGGCTTCGGATCGTCACCGTCGCTGGCGATCTCTACGGGGCGGTGGTCGCAGGCGGGATTACCTTCGCATTCCTCTTCCAGGTGTTCATCAACGTCGGGATGACCATGGGCGTCGCGCCCGTAACCGGCATTCCGCTGCCCTTTGTCACCGTCGGCGGCTCATCGATGATCTCGAACCTCGTTGCTGTTGGGATCCTGCAAGGGATCCATGCGCGCGGGTTCGGCGGGTTTCGGCGGTAGAGAAGATGGTGCTCGGAATCGGTCTCCGCGATGTGATCTCGCTCGCACGTGAGACGCAGAGTGCGCCACGGCGTTCCGACCCGATCGTGGTGGACGGGGTGCGGGCCAGCGACGTGGCCGAGGGGCTCAGGCGTGACGGCGACAGCTCGCTCGTCCGCGTCGGCGGAGGCCTCGGCAGGGCGGCGGCCTATGTCATCGTCGTCGAGTGCCCGGCTACCGCGAGTCAGGAGCTGCGCCTTCGGGAAGCAACGCGGGCGGGGATCCCCATTGTCGGAGTCCGGCTCGGTGCGCACGACGCACCTCTCCCGTACGTCCTTCCAGGCGACATCATTGACGTCGAGCACTCCGGCGACCCGTTGCCGTTCGAGGAACTGACGAAAATGCTCGCCGCAGTGCTCGCGCATGACGGTGTCTCCCTCGCGGCACGACTTCCCGTTCTCCGCCCGGCGGTGGAGCAACGAAGGATGCTCGACTCCGCGCTTGCGGCAGCGTCGATCGCTGCTTTCTCCCGCAGCCGGAAGCGGCCGCTCCTGCCGGTCATTGCACTCGCGCAGGCACGCACGCTCCGCGAGCTCGCGGTCGCGCGGGGTGACCAGGTTCCCTCGGCCCCCGCAGACATGGCAAGAACCGCAGGTCCAGAGCTTGTTGCCGCGCTCGCTGTTGGCGTTGCCTGTCGAGCGCTGGTGCGCCGCCTGCCGGTGCGCGGTCGCCTCGTCGAAGGCCTGGTCGCGGGAGCAGGAACGTTCGCGCTCACCGCCCTAGCGCGGCGCCTCCCCAGCCTTTAGACCCCGTCAGCTCCGATCGGGTGGATTGGAGCCATGTCTGAGTCGACCTGGGTGAACGCGCCCTGAAAGCGAACCAGCGATTTGGGGGTCCGTCCGGTCCAGGACCTAGGCTTGCTCGCGTTCCCCGAAGCGAACCCCTGGAGGTCACGACGTGGCGGAGATGGAGCTCGCAGATGAGTTGCTGCAGATCGAGGAGGCCGATGCGTGGTTCGAGTACCTCGAGGCGACGCGTGGGCAGAATGAGGCGCGCTACGCCGAGCTTGAGCCATGGGCGTGGGCTCGCCTTGGGCAACGGCTTCGTGCTGTGCGCTCCCGTCGCTCTCGGCTACGACCGGCGGCTGCCTGACTCCCTGACAGCGTCGCCGATTGGACGGGATCCGTGCCGTCTCGTGAGGCACTGGTAGCCTTCGGGTCAAGCCTTATGGCCACAGAGTTCTACATCCGCTGCACGAGATGGGTCGCGACCGCGAAAGCGGTCGCCCTTTCGTGCGCGCTATCACGAGAGGAAAGCATTCTTGCCCTGGTTCCGAAGGAAGAAATCATCACTGGAAGAGGCGGCCGAGTTGGCCGTGGTGGAGCCTGCGCTACCGGCTAGCCCGCCGGTCGTAGAGCAGCCCGCAGCCGAGTCGCCCGAAGAGAGCGCCGAGGCGCAAGCAAGAAGGCGTCGCCGCGGTAGTCGCGGGGGACGCGGCAGGAAGAAGCCCGCAGGCGCTGGCGCAGGTGCAGGTGCCGAGGAGGGCTCCGAGGTCGAGACCGCGCAGCCTGCGAGGGCGCAGACTGCGCGGGGCGGCCGCACGGAGGATTCGCGCTCGTCGCGCACGGAGGGCCGCAAGAAGACCAATCAACAGGCGAGTCGCCGTCGGCAGCCGCCTCGCCGGGCGCCGCTTCCAGCCGCGAAGCGCGAGCTCCTGATCTCCGTCGACATTGGCGAGCAGCGCATAGCGATTCTTGAGGATGACCGCGTCGCTGAGGTCTATCTTGAGCGACCCGAACGCCGCTCGATCGCGGGCAACATCTATCTCGGCGTCGTTGACAACGTTCTGCCGGGCATGGAAGCGGCCTTCGTCGAGATCGGGCTCGAGAAGAACGGGTTTCTCTACGTCGACGAGATCGTCGTTCCCGAGCTCGAGGGTAAGCGCCACGGCAAGAAGATCCAGGACTTGATCTCGCGCGGCGAGAAGCTCCTCGTGCAGGCGGTCAAGGATCCGATGAAGACCAAGGGCGCGCGGCTCACAACCGAGATTTCGCTCCCTGGCCGCTTCCTGGTGTTCGTCCCGAACGGCGAGGGGCTCGGCGTCTCTCGCCGCCTGGACGACGGCGAGCGTGTGCGGCTCAAGGACATCCTCAAGTCAATCGCACCAGACGAAGGTGGCGTTATCGTCCGGACAGCCGCCGAGGGCGCCTCGGCGGAGGACGTCGAACGCGACCTCGTCTTCCTGCAGCGACTGTGGAAGACGATCCAGGCGCGCTCGAAGAGCGCGACTGCACCTGAGCTTGTCTACCAGGAGGCCGAGCTTCCGCTGCGGATCGTCCGCGATCTCTTCACGGGCGACTTCGTCTCGGCATATGTCGACAATGATCGTGCATACAAGCGGATCGTCGGGTACCTCAAGAAGACATCACCCCATATGCTCGAACGCGTCCATCGCGACAAGGAACGCGAGGGACTCTTCGAACGGTTCGGCGTCGAGAAGGAGATCGCCTCAACGCTCGAGCGGCGCGTCGACCTGCCCTCGGGTGGGTATCTGATCTTCTACAACGCCGAGTCCTAAACGTTGATCGACCACAATACGGTGCGCTTCGTCTGGTCACGCTCGAAGACAACGACACAGAGACTCGACGACACCAACGACA
>JANNQQ010000380.1:0-2692 GCA_031400835.1 Actinomycetes bacterium
CTGATCGGCACCACGCGGAACCAGGAGCAACGGAACCCCCTCTGCGAGCGCCGCAAGCGTCGAGCCTGACCCTCCGTGGCCCACGGTGGCGGCGCAGTGTGGGAGCAGCAGCGACTGCGAGATGTATTGCTCAACGTGCGCGTTCGCAGGAAGCGGGCCGAGCGCGTCAGGGTCGCCACTACGCCCGATGGTTGCGACGACGTTGCACTCGACGTCGGCGAGCGCGTCGAGCAGCACGCCAAAGATCGAGGGGTCGTTGAAGACCGTCCCGAGCGTGACGTAGACCATCGGCCGCTCGTCGAGACCGTCTACCCAGGCGGGCAGGCGCTCCCCGGGGTCGGCCGGATGGGTCGGACGGAGCTTCAGGACGCGCGTTCCTACAGGAAGCGGCTCGGTCTCGAAGCTCGGCGGGCAGATGTCGAGATACAGGCCGCTAAAGGCGCCTCCGAGTGGCTCTGGAGTCAAGCCCGCCTCCCGCCAGAGCGCAGCGGTTTCACGAGCTGCCCGCTCGAGGATAGCGATAGGAACGACCCTTCCAAAACCCTGGTGCACAGTCGGGAGCCCGAGCGAGGCGGCGACGATGGGGGCGGCGAGATCGGCCGACTCGAAGACGATGAGATCAGGCTTCCATGCACTCGCCGCTGAGTGGAGTGGACCTAGCTTGGCCGGTGCCTCGAGCCTGGCGAACCGCCTCGCGAACCCCAGAATTCGCCGCTCCGCGGGTGGCAAGGTTTCGAGGTGCTCGCGATAGGGCTTCATCTGCTCGAACAGCTCTTGCGCGCTGCGCCCCGCTGGAAGGAGAGGAAACCCCGCGGCCTCTACCTGGGGTGCGAATGCGCCTGACGTGGCGAAGGCGACGTCGTGGCTTGCTGCCGCGAAGGCGCGCGCCAGCGGCAGAAGCGGCCGAAAGTGACCATAGGCGCCGACGCAGCTGAAGAGAACCCGCATGAACTACGGTCTACCAGACTGTCAAGCGGTCGGCGCTCCGCGCGTGGGTGGCCCTGTTCGGGCGGCTGGCTCGCGCTGCACGCGTAGGCTTCCACCAATGGCGAGAACCTGGTCAGAGTTCCTCGGTGACGATGCCGTCGAGACGGTGGAGCCAGAGAAAGCTGGCGTGTTCACGCGCCTTCGGGACTCGCTGGCGAAGAGTCGACGGGCGCTGACGGCCGAGATCAGTGGTGGGATCGACGCGGCCGATGCAGATGCTTGGGAGCGTCTCGAGATCGCTCTGATCCGAGGCGATGTCGGGGTTCCTGCGACCGCCGAGCTCGTTCGCCGGCTCGAGGCCCGGGGCCGCGTAGCCGATCTTGCCGGGGCGCTCGCAGAAGAGGTCGAGGTGCTCTTCGGTGAGCCTCCGACGCTTGCGCGCGCCGCCGAAGGCCCCACCGTGATTCTCGTCGTCGGCGTCAACGGCACCGGGAAAACCACCACCGTGGGCAAGCTCGCGCAGACCCTTGTGCAGCACGGACGCACGGTGCTCGTGGGCGCCGCCGACACGTTTCGCGCGGCCGCCGAGGAGCAGCTCGAGATCTGGGCCGAGCGCGCTGGAGCGGCTTTCATCGGCGGCTCGAGAGGTGCCGACCCCGCCGCGGTTGCCTTCGATGCCGTCGAGGCAGGGCGCGCCCGTGGCACGGATGTCGTGATCGTTGACACGGCGGGCCGTCTCCACACCCAGGCGAACCTGATGGAGGAGCTCGCAAAGATCCGGCGAGTCATCGCGAGCCGTCTCGAGGAGGCCCCGCACGAGACGCTGCTTGTCATCGATGCAACAACGGGACAGAACGGCCTGCAACAGGCGCGACTTTTCGCGGAGGCGGCCGGAGTCACGGGAGTGGCGCTCACGAAGCTGGACGGCTCCGCCAAAGGCGGTGTCGCCATCGCAATCGCCCAAGAGCTTGGCTTGCCGGTCAAGCTGATGGGAGTCGGGGAAGGCCTCGACGACCTCCGTCCCTTTGACGCGCACGACTTCTCCCGGGCGCTCCTTGGTGTGTCGCCTCCGAGCTGAGAGCGCGGTGCTCACAGCTTCGAGACCGTGCGGTGCCCTCCCGCTAACCCACTTCCCCTCGCCGCTCGGCGACAGTCGTCGCAGACATCGAGGAACGGAAGGGGACACCATGCGGAGGATCGTGCTTCTTGCTTTACTGCTGGGTCTGGTCACTGCTGTGGGCGCGTGGGCAGCCAGCGGCACTCTCACGGCGCAGCGCGAGACCGAGGCGTTCTACGGCGACGACGAAGGCGGAGATGCCGATGCCGACGATCCCGCCGTTTGGCTGCATCCGTCGAAGGGCTCCCAGAGCCTGTTCATCGGAACGCTCAAGAATGCTGGCCTTGCCGTCTTCGATCTGCGCGGCTCGACGCTTCAACGCGTCGCACCGAACGAGCTCGGTGGTGAAGCCGGACGGTTCAACAACGTTGACGTCGTCTATGGCGCGACCATCGGCGGGGTCACCCGTGACCTCGCCGTGGTGACCGATCGAGGCCTCGACCGGATTCGTGTGTTTGCCATTGACCCCGCCGGTGCCCGGGCCGCCAAGCCCCTTACCGAGGTCTCCTCGCCCGATGTCCCCGCAGTCTTTGATGGGGTCGAGCAGCAGGAGAGCGTGTACGGCGTTGCAACCTGGAAGGCGCCAAATGGCAAGACCTTCGTGTTTGCGAGTCAGCGGCACGACACCACGGTGGCGATGCTCAAGCT
>JANNQQ010000381.1:0-15244 GCA_031400835.1 Actinomycetes bacterium
CGATGAGAACGACCCCATCGACCGGTGGATCACGGCCCGACTCTACGAGGGGAACCCGCTCACGCGGCTCGGCCAGTACGCCCTGCTTGGCATGGGCGCTGTCCGCGCGCTACGGATGCTCGAGATCGAGCCGGGCGTCTACCACTTCAACGAGGGGCATCCGGCGCTCGCTGCACTTGAGCTTGCAGCCGATCGCGTCGTGAACGGCGCGCCGCTCGAGGAAGCACTCGCCCAGGCCCGCGCGAAGTGCGTGTTCACGACGCACACGCCGGTGCCGGCGGGCAACGAAGCCTACGAGCCCCAGGCGCTTGCGACCGCGTTCGCCGACCTTCCGAAACGTCTCGGGATCGACACCGAACGGTTTTTGGATCTCTGTCGCTCGCGGCCCGGCACCGACGAGTGGCCAGGGATGACGCCGCTTGCGCTGCGACTGTCTCGGCACGCCAACGGCGTGAGCCGATTGCACGGCGAGGTCGCGCGTGAGATGTGGCGGCCGCTCTTCAACGATGTGCCTGCCGATCAAGTACCCATCGCCCACGTGACCAACGGTGTCCATCTCCCGACGTTTCTCACCGGTCCAATGCGCGAGCTGTTCGACCGCCACCTCGGAGAGGGTTGGCTCGGGCGTGCCTCGCAACCAGCGACGTGGGAGCCTGTTGCAGACATTCCAAACGCCGAGCTGTGGGCGGCGCGGCGCGCCTCGCGAGAGCAACTCGTCGAGTACGTCCGCACGAAGAGCGTCCAGGATCGCCTCCTGCGAGGCGAGGATCCCGCCTACGTCAAGCTCGCGGCCGAGAGCTTCGATCCGAACACGCTGACAATCGGCTTCGCCCGCCGAATCGCGACGTACAAGCGACTCTTCCTCTTGACGTACGACCCCGAGAGGGTTCAGCGGATCTTCGGCGACGGCCCGCCGCTTCAGATGGTGATCGCGGGCAAGGCGCACCCACTCGACGAGAACGCCAAGCACATGCTGCAGGACGTCTTCAACATGCGCCGCCAGATCGGCCTCGCCGCCCGCATCACGTTCCTGGAGAACTACGACCTCTCAGTCGCTGCGCCAATCGTTGGCGGCTGCGACATCTGGGTGAATGTCCCTCGTCCGCCGCTTGAGGCGTCGGGAACGAGTGGCATGAAGTCGGCGGCCAACGGGGGCCTCAACCTGAGCGTCCTCGATGGCTGGTGGGCCGAGGGCTACGACGGAACGAACGGTTGGGCGATCGACGGTGGCCACCCCGGCGAGAACGAGCAGGCCCAGGATGCACGGCACGCGCAGACGCTGTACGACACCCTTGAGCATGAGGTGATCCCGCTCTACTACGACCGCGGCGAGGACGACATCCCGCACCGCTGGCTCGAGCGCGTGAAGGCGTCGCTACAGACGAACGGCCCGCGCTTCTCGGCGGCGCGCATGGTCGAGGAGTACGCCTCCTCGGTCTATCCGCGTTAGCTTGGAGCAGCGACCTCGCCACCGCGATGCGCGCTGACGCGGCCGAGAAGCGTCACCCACACGACGAGCCCCCCGAGGAGCCCGACGACCACCCACAGGGGCCCGTCAAACGTTCCCGTGAGATCGCGGACTCCACCAAGAACGAACGGACTGAACGCTGCGAACGTGTATCCGAGCCCAAGCATCATCGCGACGAGCCCACCTACCCGCTCGGGCCTGTCCTCCAGATCCAGGGGAACCGTCATCGTCAGGGCGAACATCCCGCCCTGCGAGATTCCCGCGAGTAGGCACCAGCCGAAAGCGACGCTCGGAAAGGCCACAAGCCCTACACCTCCCGTGAGGAACACGAAGCTGAGCGCGAACAGCCAACGCTGGCGACCTCCGAAGCGATCGGACAGCCAGGGAATGACAAACGATGAGGGAATCGCTGTGAGGTTCATCGCTACGAGCAGAGCGCCGGCATGACCTTCACTCCAGCCACGTTCGCCGTATGCATCGGGGATCCACGCGTTGAGCCCGTAGTAGGCGGCTCCCATCGACGCGAACACCGCTACCAGCAGCCACGCCCGGCTGCTGCGGAAAGGAAAGTGCGGCAGCGTCGGCGTCCGCACATGGGCGCCGTCGCCACGCATCAAGACGAGCCAAGCGGCGAGGATCACACACGTCACCGCGGAGAACGCGATGAATGCTGCCCGCCAGCCGCCAAGGAGCCCGGCGATCGGAACTGCGAGCGCCGCCGATGAGGTGGAGCCGATCTGGATTCCGGTCGTGTAAACGCCGGTACCTGTAGCCGGCCGATCGGGCACTCGCTCCTTCACGGCAATCG
Source organism: Actinomycetes bacterium (assembly GCA_031400835.1). Taxonomy (GTDB): domain Bacteria; phylum Actinomycetota; class Thermoleophilia; order Gaiellales; family Gaiellaceae; genus Gaiella. The sequence continues at coordinate 2,277 of JANNQQ010000381.1, forward strand.
GCGAGATCGCGTTGCCGATACCCATCCCCATGCCCACCGGAATCGTCAGCAAGACCAGGAGCCAGGCGCTCGGAGCGACCGCGCGGGCGAGACCGAAGAGGGCGATTGCAGCGAGCGCGATCGTCATTGCTCGACGCGTGCCGATCCGGGCGGCGAGGATCGCAGCGACCGGCGCAAACAGCCCCATGCAGAGCACAGGGATCGTGCCGAGCAAGCCAACGACCGCATGCGATGTGCCAAGCGCATCCTCGATCTGCGGAAACAGCGGCGCGACCCCGACGATCTGGGGTCGGAGCGTGAGCGCCGCGAGAAAGAGCGCCACGAGCGCCGTTGCCCGCGTTGCCGCGACGGGCGAGGTCAAAGCGGTGCGAGATATGTCCGCACGCGTTCGTCGAGGAGATCGATCGCCTCCCCGAAGACAAGATCCTGCACGTGTGCGGATGCCGCGTGGGCGTCGAGCGCCTCAGTGCTTTCGTATGCCTCGACGAGAAAGAAGGTCAGAGGGTCGTCAGTGGCGCGAAAGACCTCGTACCGCAGTACACCGGGCTCGGCGCGGCTCGCGGGAATGAGCAACTCAAGGATCTCCGCTATTCGCTGCTCCGCCCCAGCCTTCGCGACCCAGCGGACGAGAAGGTCGATGCTCAGCGCTTTCCCTTCTTTCGCCCACCAACGAGCTTGGCGAAGTGCTCCACGTGCTTGCGCGCCTCCTTGCCGGCCACGTTCGCATTGCCTGCGCGAATCGCCTCAAGGATCGGCCCGTGCAGCTCGGCCGCCTCTTCGGGCAGAACGTAGGTGTCGTACAGCGTCAGCGTGATTCTGCCCTCAACGCCGAGGAGCTTCCAGCACTGCGTGAGGATCTCCATGTCTGCTGCCTCGACGATCAGACGGTGGAACGCGAAGTCGTGCTCGACCAACCCGTGAATGTCGCCGCGCTTAGCCGCGATCCGCATCTCCTGCACCTCTGCCTCGAGGGCCGTCACGTCGCCAGCAAGATTCACCGCGGCTACCTTCGCCGCGACCTCTTCGAGCGCCGCTCGGACCGGATAGACCTCGATGAGCTCTCGATCACCGAAGGCACGGACACGCGAGCCTCGAAAGGGCTCGGACTCGACGAGGCGAAGCAATTCAAGGTCGCGCAGCGCCTCGCGAACCGGGGCCTGACTTGTCCCGAGCTCCTGGGCGATCCTGGTCTCGACGAGTCGTTCGCCGGGCTGCAGCTCTCCGCTGATGATCCGCTGCAGCAAGACATCCTTCACCTGCTCGCGAAGCACCGTGCGGGAAATCGTGCTCATCGAGGGGCGGTTCGCACGTGGCGGCTGCTGGTCAGCCGGCGGCAACCGGATTGGTGATCGAGCCGACGCCGTCGATCTCGATCGTTATCACGTCACCTGGCTGCATGAGCCGCTGCGGATCACGGAAGACGCCAACGCCTGCCGGCGTCCCCGTGAGAATCAGATCGCCTACCTCGAGGGTCGAGGTCTGAGAGGCGTAGCTGATGATCTCGTCGATTCCGAAGATGAGGTTTGCAGTCGTCGAATCCTGAAGCGTCTCGCCGTTCAGGATCGCGCGAATTGCGAGCGCGTGCGGATCGGAGACCTCAGAGGCCGCGACGAGCGGCCCGACAGGGCAGAACGTGTCCGGCGACTTGCCACGTGTCCATTGACCATCGGCGAACTGAAGGTCACGGGCGGACACGTCGTTGGCTACGAGGTATCCGGCGACCGCCTCGAATGCGTTCTCCTTGGACACGTTCTTCACCGTGGTTCCGATCACGACGCCAAGCTCGGCCTCGTAGTCGCACTTCGTGACGATCGGCGGGATCACGATCGTGTCGCCCGGGCCAATCAACGATGTGACGTACTTCGCGAAGAAGAGCGGCGCGGTAGGAAGATCGACGCCCTGCTCCTCGGCGTGGTCGCGGTAGTTGAGCCCGACGCAGATGATCTTGCCTGGGCGGGCGATCGGCACCATGGCGACGACCTTACATCACGACCAAAGCAGGCGCGAAGGTTTGATCGATGATCGATCATCCGGCCTAACTAGACTCGGTTGATGCCCGTTACCACGGCCTTCGTCGATGAGCTGCGCGGGGCGATCGGCTCTGCCCACGTCATCGTCGAACCTGAGGCACTTCGGACGTATGACTGCGATGGGCTCACCGGGTGGCGAGCGACTCCCGCCGCAGTCGCTCTCCCCGGTAGCGCCGCCGAAGTCCAGGCAGTCGTACGGTTGTGCGCCCGCGACGGCGTGCCGTTCGTGGCGCGCGGTGCAGGCACCGGTCTCTCCGGAGGGGCGCTCCCGATCGCCGAGGGCATCGTCATCTCGGTGACGCGGATGAACCGGATTCTCGAGATCGATCTCGAGAGTCAGCGCGTTGTCGTCGAGCCGGGAGTCGCGAACCTCGAGGTCACCCGCGCCGTCGCCGCCGACGGCTTTTTCTACGCCCCCGACCCCTCGAGCCAGCAGGTGTGCACGATCGGCGGGAACCTCGCGGAGAACTCCGGGGGCGCGCACTGCCTCAAGAACGGCTTCACGGTGAACCACGTCACCGGGGCGAAGATCGTCTTGCCGAACGGCGAGCTGCTCGAGCTCGGAGGCAAGGCGCTCGACACCGACGGGCCAGATCTGCTTGGCGTTATCGTCGGCTCGGAAGGAACGCTTGGCATCGCCGTCGAGGTGACGCTGCGAGTCCTTCGTACCCCTGAGGTGGTCACCACCTACCTCGCTGCCTTCCATTCCCTCGAGGAAGGTGGAGGAGCTGTGTCGGCGATCATCAGCGCTGGTGTCATTCCCGCCGCGCTCGAGATGATGGACCGCCTCACCATCGAGGCAGCCGAGGCAGCGTTTCGCCCTGGCTATCCCGAGGGAGCGGCCTCGGTTCTGCTCGTGGAACTGGACGGTGTCGCAACGCAGGTCGCCGCCGACGCCGCGGTCGTTGAGCGGATCTGTCACGAGTGTGGCGCCTTCGAGCTGCGGGTCGCACAGGATGAAGCAGAGCGTGCTCTCCTCTGGAAGGGCCGCAAGGGTGCGTTCCCTGCGGTCGGCAGGATCTCACCCGACTACTACGTCCAGGATGGCGTTGTTCCCAGAACGCGACTCCCCGAGGTGTTGCGGAGGATCGAGGAGCTTTCCGCCGAGTTCGGCCTGCGCGTGGGCAACGTGTTCCACGCTGGCGACGGCAATCTCCATCCCCTGGTGCTGTACGACCGGGCCGCGGCCGGTGAGGTGGAACGCGCAAAGGAACTCGCCGAGCGGATCCTCGAGGCCTGCATCGAAGCCGGAGGCTCGCTGACCGGCGAGCATGGCGTGGGCGTCGACAAGGCGTGCTCGATGCCGAAGCTTTTCTCCGATCGCGACCTCCAAACATTCGCCAAGCTACGGCTGGCGTTCGATCCACAGGGCATAGCGAACCCCGGCAAGGTGCTGCCGACCCCACGCCTGTGCGGAGAGGTTCCCGGCCCGCACCGGGCACATCCGCTGGAGCTGATCGGTGTCGCAGACCGCTTCTAGCCTCGTTCGTCCAACGTCGCTCGAGGAGGCGGCTGCATTCCTTGCGGAGGCGGCCCTCACGGGCACCTCGATCACGATCGGCGAGGAGCTCGACCCATCGGGCCTCGATCGAATCCTCGAGCACGAAGCAGGGGATCTCACGTGCACGGTCGAGGCGGGCGTCCGACTCTCCGCCCTGCGGGCTGCTCTGGCACCGTCACGTCAACGACTTGCACTCGATCCTCCAGGAGACCCCACGATTGGTGCCTGTGTGGCCGCCGGACTCTCGGGGCCGCTTCGCCACCGGTTCGGGACTCCGCGTGACCTGGTGCTCGGGGTGACCCTCGTGCTCGGTGACGGGACCGTGACGAGCTCGGGAGGCAAGGTCGTCAAGAACGTCGCCGGCTATGACCTCGGGAAGCTGATGTGCGGCTCGCGTGGCTCGCTCGCGTTGATCGGGCGCGTGTCGCTGCGATTGCACCCGATACCCGATGCTGCGGAAACGCTGATTGTCGACACGGAGGACGCGGCGGGTGTGACCACCTTGCTCCTTCGCTCGCAGCTGCAGCCGAGCGCGCTCGATGTCCTGCATCCCGGCAAGGTCGCCATCCTCTTCGAAGGCGCACCGGAGGCCGTCGGGGCGCAGATCGATGCGGCCGTTGCGTTGGTGGGCGGCGCAAGGCGGGACGATGCAGTCTGGGCAGAGTCGCGCGAGCGTCAGGGCGCCATGCGGGGTCGCCTCCGCTTTGCACCGGGTGACCTGCGCTCGACCCTCTCCACCCTGACCGACGCGATCGTCCGGCCCGCGGCGGGTGTCGCGTACCTGCCTCACCTCGTCGGTGGGGTGGCCGGCGGCGTCGAGCGCCACCTCCAGCAGGCAATCAAGGCCCAGTTCGATCCGCAGGGTGTCCTCCGGTGATCAAGGAGCTGACGCAAGACTGCGTTCACTGCGGGTTCTGCCTCCCGAGTTGTCCCACCTACGTGCTCGGCCAGGAGGAGATGGACTCGCCACGCGGGCGGATCCAGCTGATGGAGGCGAAGCTCGACGGTACGCTCGCCCTGAGCCCAACGATGGTGATGCACTTTGACCGCTGCCTGGGATGCCTCGCGTGTGTCTCATCGTGTCCCTCCGGGGTGCAGTACGACCGCCTGATTGAGGAGACACGACACGTGGTCGAGCAGAGCCACCGGCGTCCGCTCGGAGAGCGCCTCCAGCGTCGCGTTCTCTTCGCGACGTTGCCCTACCACCGTCGAATGCGGCTCGCGCTACGACTCGCTCCCCTCGGCCGAAGGCTCCCTTCCCCCAGCTGGGCGCGGCCGCTGCTTGAGGTAGCTCCACGATGGCGGTCGCACTCCCAGGCTGTTGCGGTCCGGCCCGCGGAAGACGTCGAGACCATCGGCCGTGTGGGTCTTCTAGCGGGGTGTGTTCAGCGCGCGATGTTCGGCGACGTCAACGCTGCGACTGCACGCGTGCTCGCCGCTTCGGGGTACGAGGTCGTCATCCCACGCCAGGGTTGCTGCGGCGCGCTCTCGGCCCATGCTGGGCGAAAGGCCGAGGCAGATCGCTTTACGGGAGCACTGCGGTCGGCCTTCGACGGGGTTGACACGATCGTTGTCAACGCGTCCGGCTGCGGGTCGCACCTCAAAGACCACGACACCCCCGCGATCGATCTCAGCGAAGCCCTGAAGGCAGGGCGGCTCCCGACCCTGCATCCGCTCGAGATCACGGTGGCCTATCAGGACTCCTGTCATCTGCGTCACGGCCAGCGCTTGCCGAGCGCCTGGGCGCCGTTGCTTCGGGTGATCCCCGGACTCTCGTTGGTCGAGACCGCCGAGCAGGATCTGTGTTGCGGCTCAGCCGGAATCTACAATGTGACCGAACCCGAGGCGGCGCGCCAGCTTGGCGACCGCAAGGCCGATCATGTCCTCGCGACGACGCCCGATGCATTCACGAGTGCCAACCCCGGTTGCCTCGTTCAGATCGCGTTGGCGCTCGGCCGTGCCGGCTCACCGCTCCCCGCGCTTCATCCTGTAGAGATCCTCGACGCGTCGATCCGAGGGCTTCGTCCGGATGAGCTCCTTCCAGGGGCCCGAAGATGAGCCACCTCTCTGATGCGGTTCGCGCTATTGCGGTTCGCGCCGCGGCAACCGCGAACGACGATCTCGAAGTGATCCTGGGAGACCTCGCTGACTGGGTCAACGTTGATTCACCCGGCGGGGACGTGAGCGCGGTCGACCGGATGGCCGCAATCATCGCGCACCGCCTCGAAGAGTTCGGGCTGCACCCCGAGCTAGTACCCGCGGGCGACAGCGGTCTCTATCTCCACGCGACCCTCGAGGGATCGGGGACGGCGCGCGTCGCGCTCCTCGGCCACCATGACACCGTCTTTCCTGCTGGCACGGCCGTCGCGCGTCCGTTCTCGCAGGACGGATCGCGCTGTTACGGCCCCGGCGTCGCAGACATGAAGGGTGGGCTCGTCGTTGGAGCGCATGCGGCCCGCCTCCTCGCGCTCGGCGACCGACCCTTTGCCCTGCTCGAGCTCATCTCATGCCCCGACGAAGAGTCTCGCCCAGGTGCACCCGCGACGCTCGACCGGTTCCGGGACTACGACGCCGTTCTCTGCCTCGAGTGCGGCCGGCCTGGCGGCGAGGTCGTCTCGGGACGCAAAGGTGCATGCTGGACGCGCGTCTTCGCAGAGGGCTACCCCGCACATGCAGGCGTCGAGCCGGACACGGGGCGAAATGCCGTCCACGCAATTGCGATCGAGGCCGCCAGGATTCTCGAGCTCCACCACAGTCGTCCGGGCCTCACGGTTCAGGTCACGGGTCTTGAGGGAGGAGAGGGACTCAACACGGTTCCAAGCCGAGCGAACCTCACCGTCGACATGCGCGCGAAGAGTGACCTGGATCTCGCATGGGGGATAGCCCAGCTCACGTCCTTCGTCGAGCACGATGAGATCACGCTGACGGTCGAGGATCTCGGTGGCCCCCCGCCGCTCGAGCGCACGCCGCGCGTCGCGGCGCTTGCCGGAGCATCGATCGAGCTGGGTGCGCTGCTTGGTCACACGTTCGGTGAGGCGTTGACTGGGGGCGTCTCGGACGGATCGTGGACGGCCCACGCAGGGGTTCCGACGCTCGACGGCCTTGGACCCGTAGGGGGGCTCGACCACGGTCCAGATGAGTACGTCGAGACAGACACCTTTGCGAGCCGCTGCGGGGTTGTCGCGGGCTTGGTGGCGGCGATCGATGCCGGCCTGCTGCGTGAGGTCCACTAGGGAACGATTTCGACGGGCCGCAGATCCTCGAGTCGGTCGACGCGCGCGAGTCCCGGGAACAACTTCCACCAGGTCGCAGCAACAACGATCGTGATCGCCCCACCGACCACGACAGCAGGCACGGCACCGAGGAACGCTGCCGCCAACCCCGACTCGAACGCGCCAAGCTCGTTCGAGGCGCTGATAAAGACCATCTCCACGGCGTTCACTCGTCCGCGAAGCTCATCGGGCGTGACGAGGGGAACAATCGTCTGGCGGAGCACCATGCTCACCATGTCGACCCCACCGCCTGCCGCAAGCGCCAAGAACGACAGCCACATCACTTCGGACAGGCCGAACACGATGATCGTGACGCCGTAGAGCGCGACAACGGTGAGGAGTGTCCGGCCCGCGTGCCCACGGATCGGTCGGCGGGTCAACACGAGTGCTGCGATGAGCGCGCCAACCGCAGGGGCCGCGCGGAGCACACCGAACGCGGCCGGGCCAACCTCCAGCACCTCCTTCGCAAACACCGGCAACAGAGCAACGGCCCCGCCGAAGAGAACGGCGAACAGATCCAGAGAGATAGCGCCAAGCAAGACCGGCGTTCGCCGCACCAGCCTGACGCCCCCAAGCAGGCTCGCAAGGTCAGGTGACCCTGCGCCTGCGCCGTCGCGCCCTGCCCTCAGACCAAGCGTTGCGATCAGCGAGACGACGGAGAGCGACGCAGCCACTGCGTAGACAAGTTCTGCATCGATGGCGAGCAACAACCCACCGAGAGCAGGGCCACCGATAATCGCTACCTCCAACACGGCCGCTCGAATCGCGAGGGCCCGGATGAAGAGCTCGTCCGGCACCAACGAGGGAGTGAGCGAACGTGATGCAGGAGCGCCAAAGGCCGTCGCTACCCCGGTGAAGAAGGCCAGCGCGAAGAACGGCAACGTGCGATCAGCACCATCCCTGGCCACGGTGAGCAGGCCAAGCGCAACCACAGCGTCAAGTCCAATCGAAAGCACGAGGATCGTACGCCGCGGAAACCTGTCGGCGACGTGACCCGCTGGGAGCGCAAGCAGCGGGAGAGGCAGGAACATCGCAAGACCGACAAGGCCCAGGTCGAGCGGGTTGCCGTGCACTTCGTAGACCTGCCAGCCAATGGCTACGAACGACATCTCGATCGCGACTGCCGTCGCAACCGACCCGATGAGATAGAGAACGAAGTCGCGATGCCGCAGGGGCGAGGCGCCGCGCGCACGCGTCACGCGCTACGCAGCCTCGGGCGTGTGGGCGTTGTCGCCCTCGAGCTCCGGAAGGAACTCGACCTCGATCCTGTGGATCCGGGAACCGCTTGTCTCGAGCACGCGGAACTGCAGCCGGTCGGTGTCGATCACATCTCCCGGCTCCGCCGCGCGGCCAAGGTGCCCAAACACGAAGCCAGCGACGGTGTGGAAGTCCTCATCGTCGAGCTCGGCACTGAACTGCTCGTTGAAGTCGTCGATCGTGAACGTGCCGTCGATCCTGATCGTACGCTCGTCGACCCGCTCGACCGACTCGTCAGGGAGGTCGAACTCGTCCTCGATGTCTCCCACGATCTCCTCGAGGATGTCCTCAAGGGTGACAATGCCTATCGTCGCGCCGTACTCGTCGACGACGATCGCCATGTGCTGATTCGTCCGGCGGAACTCGCCCAACAGCGCCCCGAGATCCTTGGTCTCCGGCACGACGTGGGCGGGACGCATCAGCGACTCGATCCCTCCCTCGACGATGCCGCCGCCGTTGATCACCGCCACGAGGTCACGAATGTGGAGGACGCCTGCGATGTCATCAAGCGTCTCGCGGTAGACCGGGTACCGCGTGTAGGGCGCCTCGAGCACTGCTCCCAGTGCCTCCGCCGGCGTCAAGGAGATCGAGACCCCGACTACGTCGGGCCGGGGAACCATGACGTCGACCGCCTCCTTCTCGGCGAAGTCAAAGACCTTGTAGAGCATCTCCTCCTCAGCCGTCTCGATCTCGCCGGAGTCCTCGGCGGCTGCGACGGACTGGCGGATGTCCTCGCGCGTGAAGGCGATCATCCCGGCAGGTGCAGGCTTCACCCGCACGAGGCGGAGCACGGCGTTCGACGAGTGTTGAAGGATCCACACGAGAGGCGTGAACACCCGCGCAAACACATCAACCGGAACGGCGAGCGTCACCGCAATGCGCTCGGCCTTCTGGAGTGCGATCGCCTTGGGCACGAGCTCGCCGACGACAACGGAGAGATACGTGAGGATCGCGAACGAGATGACGAACGCAACCCCCCGCGGCACGAACTCGAGATGCCGGGAAACGAGTGGCTCACCTACGGCACCGAGCGCGATCCCAAAGACGGTAATCCCAACCTGGACTGTTGAGATGAACCGAACGGGCTCGTCCATGAGACGAAGAGCGATCTGTGCCGAGCGGCCACCTTTCGCTGCCCGCTCTTCAAGGCGCGAGCGACGGGCGGTAACGAGCGCGTACTCCGCAGCGACGCAAACCGCGTTGCCGATGACCAACGCGAAGATCGCGAACAGGCGAACGCCGTCGCTCATTGCGACTCGACGAATAAGGCCGCCCCGTCAAACGGGGCGCAGATACTGGGCGGGATCTCGCCGTCCACTCAGGCGGCAGTATAGGTCACGTGCCCGACGGCCTCGCGACGCTCGACCGTGCCGACGTGAACGAGGTACTCAAGGTGCGAGAGTGTCTCTGCGATAGCAAAGCGTCGAGCCGCAGGCGAGAGCTCACGGCCAAATAGGCCCAGCGACACGGCAAAGGCGCTTTGCGGCTCCCCTTCGAGCATCCGCACGGTTGCCCCAAGCCGCTCGTGATGATGGTCGATGATCTGCTGCGCACGTCCTCGAGGGTCGAGAATCGCATCGCCGTGACCAGGGAGCGCGATCGTCGGCGCCCGCTCGATGACGGTCTGGAGTGCCGCAAGGTAGTCGCCAAGTGGATTCGGACGGCTTGCAGGCCAGAGCCCGACCGTCGGAGTGATGGGATCGAGAAGATGATCCGCAGCGATGAGGACGCCGTCGCGTAGCAAGGTCAGCTGACCGTCAGCGTGTCCAGGGGCTGCGACCACCTCCCATCCCTCCAACCATGACCCTGGCTCGATACAGGTCGCCTCAGCGACAGACCGAATGAAGGGTGTCCAGTACGAGCCGGAGTCGATGAGCTCGCTGGTCACGTCGTCGGGGGCGCCGTGAGTCCCGAACCAGTGGGTCAGCACCTCGGGCCAGTCCTGGCCTTGCCACACGCGTATGCATTGTTCGAGATCGAGCGTGCCCTGAAAGACAGTCGCCCCTGTGAGGTCGACGATGTCACGTGCCGCGCCGACGTGGTCAGGGTGAAAGTGCGTGATGAACAGGCACGTGACCTGGCCGTCGACCGTTGCGAGCTCCGCCGCCCACCGCTCCTTTGCGTCGGGCAATCCAAGGCCGGTGTCGACGAGCAACCACCCATCGTCGCCGGGAACAAGGTAGGCGTTGACGTGACCCGGCCGCATCGGCAGCGGCAACGTCACGCGCCGGATGCCAGCGGGAAGCTCCACGATCGGCTGCGACGCCCCCACCACAGCACCCTACCCGCGTCGAGTCGCCTGACGAACAGGTGCACCGATCGGCACGAGCTCGGACTGCCTATAGAGTGGAATCGCTTATTTCTTTCATTAGTATTTTTGATGAGTGGTAGGGTTCAACCGAACATGCATGCAGCGACAGAACTGATCGGGACGACCGACGTCGAGGCCCTCAGCGCCGACGGAGTCATCGAGGTGATGCTCGATCGCCTTCACCCGAATCTCGCGGTCGCCTGCTCTTTCCAGAAGGAAGAGAGCGTCATTCTCGACCTCCTTCTGAAGCGGGAGCCAAGAGCTCGCGTGTTCGCCCTTGACACACACGTCCTCTTCCCCGAGTCCTACGCCTTGTGGCGCCAGCTCGAGCAGCGCTACGGGGTCACGATCGAGGTGTTCGAAGGACCGTCGCTTGGGCGTCAGGCCGCGATCCACGGTGACGCGCTCTGGACAACCAAGCCAGATCTCTGTTGTGCGATCCGCAAGGTCGGGCCACTGACGAGCGCGCTTGCCGGGCTCGACGGCTGGATCACGGGCGTGCGGCGCGATCAATCGGCCAGAAGGGCCGACACACCGAAGATCGGCTGGGACGAGCAGCACGAGCTCTGGAAGGCCAGCCCACTTGCGGACTGGACGGATGACGACGTGTGGCGATACATCCACGAACACGACGTCCCGTTCAACCCGCTCCACGAACGCGGCTACGCTTCGATCGGCTGCACGCACTGCACCCATCCAGGAATCGGTCGAGAAGGCCGATGGGTAGGGAACGACAAGACCGAGTGCGGCCTCCACGCATGAACGACATCCCCTTCCTTTCACACCTCGACGCCCTGGAGGCCGAGGCGATTCACATCATGCGCGAGGTCGCAGCCGAGCTTGAGCGACCGGTGCTCCTCTTCTCAGGCGGAAAGGACTCCATCGTCCTGCTGCGCCTAGCGGAGAAGGCCTTTCGCCCAGGCCGCTTCCCGTTCCCGCTGATGCACGTCGATACGGGACACAACTTCCCCGAGGCGATCGAGTATCGCGACCGTCGTGTCGCCGAGCTCGGCGAGCGGCTCGTCGTCGCCTCGGTGCAAGAGTCGATCGACAAGGGCCGCGTCACTGAGCAGACGGGTCCACGCGCCTCGCGGAACCAGCTGCAGACCACCACGCTTCTCGACGCAATCGCCGAGCATGGGTTCGATGCGGCGATCGGGGGCGCGCGCCGCGACGAGGAGCGTGCCCGCGCGAAGGAGCGCATCTTCTCGTTCCGCGACGATTTCGGGCAGTGGGATCCGCGCGCTCAGCGGCCAGAGCTCTGGAACGTCTACAACGGCAAGATCCGCAAGGGCGAACAGGTCCGCATCTTTCCGATCTCGAACTGGACCGAGCTTGACGTCTGGCAGTACGTCGCCCGCGAGCAGCTCGAGCTGCCATCGATCTACTTCTCCCACGAGCGCGACGTGTTCGAGCGCGATGGGATGCTGTACGCAGCCAGCGAGTTCATCGAGCGCTACGACCACGAGGTGCCATTCAGCGCCTCCGTTCGGTTCCGCACGGTCGGCGACATGAGCTGCACGGGCGGCGTCCGCTCACATGCGGCGACGATCCCGGAGGTCGTTGCCGAGATCGCGTCGACGCGCATCACCGAGCGCGGCGAGACGCGCGCGGACGACAAGGTCTCTGAGGCCGCGATGGAGGACCGGAAGCGTGTCGGATACTTCTAACGAGAGTCGTGGCACCGACGACCTTGGTGCGCTGCTAACCGGTGAAGCTGGCCCGGCCGACCTCCTCCGCCTTGTCACCTGCGGTTCGGTCGATGACGGCAAGTCCACCCTCATCGGCCGCCTGCTCTTCGACACGAAGCAGGTCTTCGTCGATCAGATGGAGCAGGTCGAGGCGACGTCCGAGCGGCGTGGCGATGGCTACGTGAACCTCGCGCTCCTCACGGACGGGTTGCGCGCCGAGCGCGAGCAGGGAATCACGATCGATGTCGCCTACCGGTCGTTCATCACCACGAACCGGCGCTTCCTCCTCGCCGATGCGCCGGGCCACATCCAATACACCCGCAACATGGTCACGGGCGCCTCGACCGCCGACGTCGCGGTCGTTCTCCTCGACGCACGCAAGGGCGTCATCGAGCAGACCCGGCGGCACACGTCGATCGTGCGCCTGCTCGGCGTCCCCCACATCGTCTTTGCCGTGAACAAGATGGATCTCGCCGACTACTCCGAGGCGCGATTCCGCGAGATCGAGGTCGAGCTCGACGAGCTCTCGACCACGCTCGGCGTGACCGACGCTGTCGCGTTCCCCGTGGCAGCGCTCAATGGCGACAACGTCGTCTCGGCCTCGGAAAACATGGCCTGGTGGACGAAGGGGCCGCTGCTTACCTTTCTCGAGTCGATCGAGCTTGCCGGTGACCGTGACGTAAAACACCGCCGCTTCCCGGTGCAGTGGGTGATCCGCCCGATGTCGGATGACCATCACGACTACCGCGGCTACGCAGGCCAGGTCGCAGGCGGAGAGTGGCGCGCGGGCGACGAGGTCGTCGTCCTCCCTTCCGGGCTCAAGACGAAGGTCGCAGCGGTCGAGACACACGACGGCCCGCTCGACGTTGCCGTACAGGGTATGTCGATCGTGGTGCGACTCGAGGA